>CALXEN010000141.1 GCA_944387325.1 uncultured Clostridia bacterium
ACAACTGAATCTCTTGACAGGATTCGACTTTGCAGAAATACCCAAGAGGTCGAAGGGGCTCCCCTGCTAAGGGAGTAGGCGGGCTTAAACCCGCGCGAGGGTTCAAATCCCTCTTTCTGCGCCAAAAGATCCTGGATACCAGCAGGTATCCGGGGTTTTTTATTTGGGAAAAGACAAGGCCGCCGGCCTTCCTTCAGAAAAGGAAAAGCCGGCGGCCTTTCGGTTTTATTTATTCGCTTTTGGGAGCGTTGGATACGTTCCGCTTGCTCATGCTCCGGAGCAGATTATGCCGGATGTCCCACAGCTTCTGGCTCAGGTCCACATAGTGGGTGTGGGGGTACTCAAACCGCTTCACCTCGTCCCAGAGGGTGCCTACCTGCTGGGCACAGAAATCCCGGATCTCTGTCAGGCTGGGGCTTTCGTACACCCGCTTCCCCTCCTGATAAATGGGGGTGGAAAGGCACTGGGCAGTGCAGTTCACGTAGGTGACTTCCTTCCAGGTCTCCACCGGGTCAAAGAGGGTGATGCCGTGGGAGGTATCCACCTCCTCGTCATAGACGGTGATGTAGTCGGCCATGGCCTTCCCGTCGGAATCGTAGATCCGCCACACCTTTTTCAGGCCGGGAATGGTCATTTTCTCGGCGGTCTCGCTGATCTTGATTTTGGGGGTGTAGCTGCCATCCGCCTCCTTTACGGCGGCCAGCTTGTACACCCCGCCAAAGACGGGATCGCTTTTGGCGGTGATCATGTTCTCCCCAATGCCGAAGCTGTCCAGCTTGGCTCCCTGGAGAATCAGGTCCCGGACAATATACTCGTCCAGGCTGTTGGAGGCGCAGATGGTGCAGTCCTCATACCCGGCGGCGTCCAGCATGGCTCGGGCCTTCTTGGACAGGTAGGCAATGTCGCCGCTGTCGATCCGGATTCCCTTGGGCCGCTTCCCCATAGGGGCCAGCACCTCGTTGAAGACCTTGATGGCGTTGGGGACCCCACTCTTCAGAACGCTGTAAGTGTCCACCAGCAGGACGCAGTTGTCAGGGTAGAGCCGGGCGTACTTTTCAAAGGCGTCGTACTCGGAGGGGAACATCTGGACCCAGCTGTGGGCCATGGTGCCGCTGGCAGGGATGCCGAAATCCCGGCTGGCCATGACGCAGCTGGTGCTGCTGCACCCGGCAATGTAGCTGGCCCGGGCCCCGAAGTAGGCGGCGTCGTAGCCCTGGGCCCGGCGGGCGCCGAACTCCATCACAGGGCGGCCGGCGGCGCTTCGGACGATCCGGTTTGCCTTGGTGGCAATGAGGCACTGGTGGTTGAAGGTGACCAGAAGCAGGGTCTCAATGAGCTGGCACTCAATGGCCGGGCCCTCCACCGTCACAATGGGCTCATGGGGGAAGATGGGAGTTCCCTCCTTGATGGCCCAGATGTTGCAGTGGAAGGAAAAGTTCTCCAGATAGTGGAGGAAAGCCTCGTTGAAGGTGCCGGTGCTCCGCAGATAGGCAATATCCTCGGGGGTGAAGTGGAGGTGATCCACTGCGTCAATAAACTGCTGGAGTCCGGCCATGATGGCATAGCCGCCCCCGTCGGGGACCCGGCGGAAGAACATATCAAAGACGCTGATCTTGTCCTGGTATCCCTCCTCCAGGTATCCGGCGCTCATGGTCAGCTCGTAAAAGTCGGTCATCATGGTCAGGTTGCGTGTTACATCCAACATAATTTTCCTCAATTCTCCGCTTTTTTAACGGCGCTTATTTTGACGGCGGCTGCGATACTGCCGTGTGGCGATGGTGTAGAGAACGGCATATCCCCCCACCAGCACCAGGGTGGTCAGGAGGAATACCTTGAAATAGGTGGTGCCGAAGAATTCCCCGATTTTGGCCAGTACAAAAAGAAAATCGTTCCGGTCGATGTCGGTGGTGGCGATCAGGTCCACCGTCCCCAGATCCTGCCCCGAGAGCTGGAGGGTGACGGTGCCGATCACATCCCCGGCCTTGATGGGAGCGGCCACGCTGTCGGGCAGGTCAAAGATCTTGACGCTCTCGGTGCCGTCCCCCTCAATGGGGAGAAGGGTCATGAGCCCGTCCGCCGGGTAAAGGATGACGCTGTCCGCCTGGGTGGAATACTTTACCGGGATCTCGGTGAGAGGCTCCGAAATATCAAAGGCGGCGTGAACGCTGAAGGTGTCGTAGATCCAGTCCATCAGCTCTCCGGTCTCGTAGATGGCGGGGCGCTCGGTGGGGTAATCGTAGGGTTCGCAGCTGTCCGGGCTGTGAAGGACCACGCTGATATAGCTCTCCCCGTTCTGGGTGTGCCAGGAAGCGAAGTTCTGCCAGTCCCCCAGAGTACCGGTCTTGCCGCCCTGGTTGTAGCTCCGGGTGAATTCCGCCCCGTTGGCCCCGGGGAGCATCTTGTTGGTGGTGTGGAGGTAGTAGGTGCCGCTGGCGTATCGGGGATTTTCCCCCATGTAGTAGCTGGGGGTGCCGCAGGCCTCCACAAAGGCGTCAAAGCTGATGGCGTACCGGAGGATCAGGTAGGCGTCCCGGGCGGTGATCATGTTCCCCTCGTCCAGGCCGCAGGGGTCGGTAAAGACGGTGCCGGTGCAGCCCAGCTTCTGGGCGGTGCTGTTCATCCGGGCCACAAAGTTATCCACGCTGCCGCCCCCCATGTAGTCGGCCACCATGTAGGCGGCCTCATTCCCGCTGGGCAGGAGCATGGCATAGAGCAGCTGCCGGAGGGTCACCGTCTCCCCGGAGCGGATGTCGGCGGTGGAGGCGTTCTTCCCGTAAAGGATGTCGTAGATATAGGCCGGAGCCGTCACCGAAATGTCGTCCAGCTGATCCTGGTAGCTTTCCAGCAGAAGGACGCAGGTCATCATCTTTACCAGGCTGGCGGCTACCAGGGGAGTCTCGCTCTCCTTTTCATACACGATAATGTTGGTGTCCAGGTTGACGATATAGGCAGCCTCGGCATACACCTCAAAGCTGGGGGTGTATCCCACCGCCCCCGCAGGGAGGAGGGCTGCCCCCACCAGGATCACCAGGACCAGGAATACAGAACAGAGCTTTTTCATAGAGTGTCCCTTTCGGCCCTGCCGGGCCGGGTGTCTTGACAGATTAGTATCATTATAGCAAAGGGGAAAATTTTTGCAAGATTTTCTCCTTGCCAGCGGAAGATGACCCCCTTAGTTCAGGGGTCCGGCGGCCTCAAACAGCCGCTCCACCTGGGCGGCCAGGCCCTGGTGGTCCGGACTGTCCAGCCGGGGGTCGGCGGCCAGAATGGCCTGGGCCTCCTTCTGGGCGGCGGAGAGGACCCGGGTGTCGGTGGCCAGGTCTGCGATCCGGAGGCTGGGCAGCCCGTGCTGGGCGCTGCCGAAAAAGTCTCCGGGGCCCCGGGTCTCCAGGTCATACCGGGCCACCGCAAAGCCGTCGGGGGTGCGGCAGAGAAATTGCAGCCGCTGCCGCACCGAATCGTTCTGGTTGTCGCTGATGAGGATGCAGCAGGCGGCGGCGCTGCCCCGGCCTACCCGGCCACGAAGCTGGTGGAGGGCGGAAAGGCCGAACCGCTCCGCATTCTCAATGACCATGACGGTGGCGTTGGGCACATCCACCCCCACCTCAATGACGGTGGTGGAAACCAGCAGGTCCAGCTCCCCCGCCTTGAAAGCGTCCATGACGGCGGCCTTCTCCGCCGGTTTCAGCTTCCCGTGCATGAGCCCGATCCGCCGGTGGGGCAGCAGGGGCCGGGCAACCTCCTCCAGGTAGGTGGTCACCGCCTGGAGGCTGTCGTCCTGGCCGTTCTCCTCAATGGCGGGGCAGACGATGTAGGCCTGGTGGCCGGCGGCCATCTGTTTGTCCAGGAACCCGTACAGGTCCCGGCGCTTTTTCCCGGTGATGAACCAGGTCTTCACCGGCTTCCGGCCCGGGGGAAGCTCATCCAGGATGCTGATGTCCAGGTCCCCATAGAGGAGGAGCCCCAGGGTCCGGGGGATGGGGGTGGCGCTCATGACCAGGAGATGGGGCTGGTGGGCTTTGTCGGCCAGCAAATTCCGCTGCCGCACCCCGAACCGGTGCTGTTCGTCCACCACCGCCAGCCCCAGCTTGGCAAAGGTCACCTTCTCCGAAATGACGGCGTGGGTCCCCACCACCAGACCGGCCCGGCCGTCCTCAATGGCGGCCAGGGCGTTCCGCTTTTCGGCGGCCTTCATCCCTCCGGTGAGGAGGACCACGGCGATGCCGAAGGGGGCCAGGAGCCGGTCCAGGGTCTCGGCGTGCTGCCGGGCTAAAATTTCAGTGGGAGCCATGAGGGTGGATTGGTATCCGTTTTTGGCAGCCATCCAGACGGCGGCAGCGGCCACCAGGGTCTTGCCGCTCCCCACGTCCCCCTGAAGGAGCCGGTTCATGGGGGGCCGACCCGACATATCCTTGAAAATTTCTCCGGCGGCCCGCTGCTGGGCCCCGGTGGGGGAGAAGGGAAGGCTGCCCCAGAAAGGAGCAGGGTCATACTCCACCATGGGGGCGCCGGTGGCTTTGCTGCTCCGGCCCCGCATGAGGAAAATCCCCAGCTGGAGGGTGAGGAGCTCCTCGTAGATCAGCCGCCGCCGGGCCTCGGCTACCTCCTGGGGCCGGGCGGGAGTGTGGATGGCCCGCACCGCCCAGGATTTTTCCGGCAGCCGGAACCGCCGGCGCATCTCCTCCGGCAGGGGGTCCTCCAGCTCCCGGGTCAGGTCCAGCACCCGGCCTACACACCGGCCGATCACCCCGCTGGGCAGCCCCTCGGTGGCAGGGTATACCGCCACCAGGGGGGTCTGGTCCACCTGTTCCTGGGTCCGGATGAGGGGGTTGATCACTTCCCGGCGGGCCAGGTTTCCCCCGAACCGCCCCTCGAAGTAATAGGTCTCCCCCGGCACCAGCTTTTTGGCGGCATAGGGGTTGTTGAACCAGGTGATCTGAAGGGTGCTCCAGTCGTCCCGGACCAGGGCCTTCTGGAGGGTCCGTCCTCCGGGGATCCGCCGGGCAGGCTCCACCCCCACCAGCTCCCCTTTCACGCAGCAGTCCAGATCAAAGGGGGCCTGGGCGATGGGGTAGGCCTGGGAGTAGTCAATGTACTTCCGGGGATAGTGGCCCAGCAGGTCTCCCACCGTGCGGATCCCCAGCCGGGCAAACTTTTCCGCCAGCTTGGGCCCCACCCCCTTGATGAACTGGATGTCGGTATTCAGCCCCAGGTCCATGGGAGGCCTCCTTTCTCAGCGGTGCCGTTTTTTAAGAGAATCGCCCTGACGGTGACCCGTCAGGGCGGATTTTCACTTCTGGCTGTGGGGCAGGGGTTACTCTACACTGATCATGTAGTAGTAGACCGGCTGGCCGCCCACAATGTGGCTTACCTCCACATCGCCGCCCACCTTGCTCCGGACCAGGTCGGTGGTCCGCTCTGCATCCTCGCTGGATACATCGCAGCCGGAAATGACGGTGATGAACTGGGTGTCCTTCTTTTTCATGCTCCGGGCCAGACGGTAGGTCACCTTGGTGATGTCGGTGCCTACGCTGACGATCTTCCCGTTCTCCAGGGCCATGATCTCGCCCTTCTTGATCTTCTTGCCGTCGAAATCGCTGTCCCGGGCGGCAAAGGTCACCAGGCCGGTGCTGACCCGGTCGGCAGCCTGCATCATGGCCACGGCGTTGTCGTCGGCGGAGCTGTCCGGGTCAAAGTTCAGCATGGCGGTAATACCCTGGGGCACGGTGCGGGTGGGCAGCACCACCACCGCCCGGTCGGCCAGCTTCTGAGCCTGCTCGGCGGCCATGATGATGTTCTTGTTGTTGGGCAGCACAAAGACGGTCTTGGCGGGCACGCTCTGGACGGCGGCCAGGATGTCCTGGGTGCTGGGGTTCATGGTCTGGCCGCCGCTGACCACAGCGTTGGCGCCCAGGTCCATGAATACTGTCTTGAGCCCTTCCCCGGCGGCTACGGCCACAAAGCCGTAGGGCATACCGTCATCCACGGCGGCGTAGACGAATTCGCTGGCCTGGGGGGCTTCCTCGGCAGCCTTCTGCTTCTCCAGACCCTTCCCCTGGGCCTGGCGAGCCAGGAACTGCTCGTGCATATTCTCGATCTTGAAGTTGGTCAGGTAGCCGGGCTTGATGGCCTCGGACAGGATAACGCCGGGGTCGGAGGTGTGGACGTGGAGGTTGATGACGTCGTCATCCTCAATGCAGACCACGCTGTCCCCGTTGCTCTCTGCAAAGGCCCGGAGCTTCTCGGCGCTGGCGTTCTCCCCCTTGTTCACCAGGAACTGGGTGCAGTAGCCGTTGGTGATGTCCTCCACCTTCATGAGATCGTCGGTGAAGACCCCCTTGCCGGCCTTGTCGGTGCCGGGCTTCTTGGTCACAGGCTCCTGGGGCTGGATCACTTCGCCCCCGTTAAAGACCTGCTGCATCCCCTGGAAGATCACCATGAGGCCCTGGCCGCCGGCGTCCACCACCCCGGCCTTCTTCAGAACGGGCAGCTGGTTGGGGGTGTTGTCCAATGCGGCCTGACCGGCGGTCATGACCACCTCCCACAGGGCGGGCACTTCCTGGGCGCCGCACTTGGCGGCTTCCTCGCTGGCCACCCGGGCCACGGTGAGCATAGTGCCCTCGGTGGGTTTCATAACAGCCTTGTAAGCCCCTTCCACACCCAGCTGGAGGGCGGCCACCAGATCGGCGGCGGAGGCGGTGCGTTTTTCCTTCAAAGCCTTGCTGAACCCACGGAAGAGCAGGCTGGTGATCACGCCGGAGTTGCCCCGGGCGCCCCGGAGCATGGCGCTGGCGGCGGCCTTGGCGGCCTCCTCCACCGTGCAGTCATCCCCCATAGCAGACAGCTCGGGAATGGCGGCGCCGATGGTCATCCCCATGTTGGTGCCGGTGTCCCCGTCGGGAACGGGGAATACGTTCAGCTCGTCCACCCGGGAACGCTGGTTGTTGATATTGTTGGCGCCGGACAAAATGGCGTCCCGCAAAATTTTACCGGTAATCATTTTTTACATTCTCCTCTTCGTTCCCCGGGGGGATTATTCGTCGCTCATGATATCGTCTACGCAAATGTTGATCCGGGCAACCTTCAGCCCGGTGGAACGCTCCACCGTATGGCGGACCCGGTGAGAAATGCTGGCCACAATGGACTGGATGTTCAGCCCGTAGCCGACCATAATATGCAGCTCGATCACCAGCTTGCCGTCCTCCTCCGAGACACGCACCCCTTTGTTCTTCTGGTTGCCCCGCAGGATAAAGCTCTTGATCTCCTCGCCGGCGCCGGCAGGGGTAAGGGCGGCCACGCCATAGCAGCTCTGGGCAGCCTGGGCGGCCAGGCAGGCAAAGTAATCGTTGGACAAACTGATGCTGCCCAGCGGATTGATGGTGGTAATCATGGTGGGCTCCTTTCTATAAACACAATGTTTGGTACATGATAAAAAACTCTACCCTAATTTACCGATATCTATTATACACGGTCCGGAAAGGATTGTACAGAAAAATTTAGCAGAACTTTTTAGGAAAATTGCCCTTTTCAGGCCAGAATAAGGGTCCGGAGAAGAAATGTCTTTTGGAAATCCGGAGAATATGGTATAACAGTAGGGGGTGCGGATGCCCGCCTCCGGAAAAGGAAAGGTGACCGAGTGCAATGGAACAGAGACAGACCAAGGAACGGCTGGGCCAGGCCCTGAAGAAACTGCTGTCCGGCAGCAGCATGGAGCGGATTACGGTGGGGGAGATCGCCGCCGCCTGCGGTATGGGCCGGCAGAGCTTTTACTACCATTTTAAAGATAAATATGCCCTTCTGGAGTGGATGATCCAGACCGACCTGGAGACCTGCCTGGAGCCCTGCCCCGGCCTGGAACAGTGGCAGCAGTACACCCGGCAGATGCTGGAGCATATCCGGCAGGAAGGCCGGTTTTACAGCCGGGTGGTCAGCGGGGAACCGCAGCTTTTTCTCCGCCAATGCAGCGCCCAGCTGGAAAAGCAGCTGAACCGGGTGCTGGCCGGGGAGGATCCGCCGCCGCCTCCTGTGTCCCAGCGGCTCCAGTTTGCCGCCCGGTTTTTCAGTTACGGCTTTGCGGGGACCCTGGCCCAGTGGATCGGGGAGGGGATGAAGGTCTCCCCCCGGGAGTGCATCCTCCGGCTCCATGAGGTAGGGATGGATGCGGATTACCTTTTGAACCTGCGGTCCGCCTGCTGTGAAAATTTAACATTCCCGTCACACACTCCGGCGGGGGAACAGGTATAATCAGGGTAGCAACAGGAGGTGAGAAGAGGGGATATGAATATCCTATTTTTTATGACCCCCAAACAGGACATCGCCTATATCTATGAGGATTCCACCCTCCGTCAGGCCCTGGAAAAATGGGGGCGGCACCGGTACGCCACTATCCCTGTCATCAAGCGGACGGGAGAGTATGTGGGGAGCATCAGCGAGGGGGACCTGCTCTGGGGGATCAAGAACACGGCGGGGATGGATATGTCCAAGTGTGAGGATACCCCCATCTCCTCCTTTGCCCGGCTGCGGGATTACAAGGCGGTGCCGGTGACCACCAGCATGAACGACCTGCTGGCTGCCGCCATTACACAGAACTTTGTGCCGGTGGTGGATGACCGGAAGATCTTCATCGGGATGGTCCGCCGCCAGGCTATCCTGGAATACTTCTACCGCACCGCCAAGGACCGGCCTGAGCTTTCGGGGCTGAAGGAGATTTCCAATCTCCTTGACCGGAGCAAAAAAGAAGAATAAGCCTTTCAAGGCCCGGATTTTCCGGGCCTTTTTCTTTTCTCTTCTCGGGGAGAAAAGTCCGGTTTATAGTACTGAATATCTGGTAATATAAAGCCATGGAAAACAAGGCCCGCCGGGCCGTCCCAAGGAGGAAAAGAGTATGAATGTGGAGATCCGTTATGTGGCCGGTCATGTGGAGGTATACCGGGGCGGGGAGTTCTGGTTCAGCGCCGACAATACCCGGGAGGCCATGGAGGAGCTGGCCGGTTAAAGAATTTCTGTGAAAAGAACAGGTAAAAAATACGGTCAATTTTTCAAGGTTTGGTAAAGAAAATATAAAATTATGGTTTGTCAACGGAGAGGAACTTTGGTATAATAGCCAGTAGCGGCTGTTATACCAATTTTTTTGCCTTTTTCCGGGCGGGGCTCCGGTTTTCCCAAAGCCGCAGAAGGCTCCTGCCGGTACAAGACCATCCAAGAATCATCACACCAAGAAACGGAGGGGATCATCTCCATGACCCTGTTCGATGTCATCACCCTGCTGGGAGGGATCGGCCTTTTCCTCTACGGAATGTCCATTATGGGCGCCGGACTGGAACGGGTGGCCGGAGGAAAGATGCAGTCTATCCTCCAGAAGCTGACCAGCAGCGTTTTGCGGGGAGTCCTTCTGGGGGCCTTCATCACCGCCATCATCCAGTCCAGCGCCGGCACCATCGTCATTGTGGTGGGCCTGGTCAACTCGGGAATCATGGCCCTGCCCCAGGCGGTGGGGGTCATTATGGGGGCCAACATCGGCACCACCATCACCGGCCAGATCATCCGGATGGCGGATATCAGCGGGGACAGCCTCCTGCTGACCATGCTCAAGCCCACCACCTTCAGCCCCATTGTGGCTTTCATCGGCGCAGTCCTCTTTGTCTTTTTCAAAAAGCCCAGCCAGAAGAACATCGGCCAGATCATGATGGGCTTTGGCATCCTCTTCACCGGGATGTCCGCCATGGACAGTGCGGTGGCTCCCCTGAAGGACAGCTCTCTTTTTATGGCGGCCTTCACCAGCATGGAAAACCCCATCCTGGGCTGCCTGGCCGGGGTCATCGCTACCGTGGCCATCCAGAGCTCCAGCGCCAGCGTGGGCCTGCTTCAGGCCCTTACCAGCACGGGGCTGGTCACCTGGGGCAGCAGCTTCCCCATCATCATGGGCACCCACATCGGGACCGCCTTCACCCCCCTCATCGCCTCCACCGGCGCATCCAAGGACGCCAAGCGGGCGGCCTTCATCCACCTGTATTTCAACCTCATCGGCAGCACCCTCATGCTGGTGGTGGTCTGCACCGTCCACTCGGTGGTGGGGCTTCCCTTCTGGGACAGCGTCATGAATAAGGGGAGCGTGGCCAACGTCCACAGTCTCTCCAGCATCATTGCAGTGGTCTGCCTTATGCCCTTTAGCGGTCTTTTGCTCAAGCTGGCGGAAAAAACAGTGAAGGACCGGCCCGGGGAGATGCAGGATATGGACCTGCCGGTGCTGGACGAACGTCTCTTCAAGAGTCCGGCGGTGGCCATCCAGCAGGCCCGAAGCGCCGTGGCCAAGATGGCCCAGCGGGCGGGGCGGAACTACCGGCTCTGCACCCAGCAGCTCCAGTCCTATAACCGGGAGATCGAGAGCGAGGTCAACCGCCGGGAGGATCTCATCGACAAGATGGAGGTCTCCATCAGCAACTATCTGGTCAAGATCAACGAACAGCAGCTCAACGAGCGGGAGGTCCAGGAGACCAACCAGCTCTTCAGCTTTATCACCGAGTTCGAGCGGATCGGGGACTACTCCATCAACCTTATGGAGATCGGCCAGCATATGTGGGAACGGGAGCTGAACTTCAGCGAAGCAGCCCGCCAGGAACTGAGCGTTCTGGTGGCCGCCGTCAGCGAGGGGATCAACCTGGCTACCAAGGCCTTCCGGGACAACGACCTGGAGGCCATCTACCACATCGAGCCTTTGGAGGATGTGGTGGACCAGCTCTGCGAGGCCCTCCGCACCGATCACATCAACCGGCTCAAGGAAGGCCGGTGCGAGATCCAGGCGGGGATCCAGTACCTGGACGCTGTCACCCAGCTGGAGCGGATCAGCGACCATTGCAGCAACGTGGCCGCCCGGATCCTGGGCTGGCAGAACGGCTACGACGAGATGGATATGCACAAGATGAAGCGGGAACTTCACCGGGGAGCCCCCCA
>CALXEN010000142.1 GCA_944387325.1 uncultured Clostridia bacterium
AAGCTGTATTCTCTTCTGGTGGCCAAGGCGGTCAAGAAAGGTCGGACCCGGCAGGAGGTAGACCAGGTCACCGGCTGGCTTACCGGGTATACCCCCGACGACCTGGCCCGGCTGGAACAGTCGGACACCAGCTACGGAGATTTTTTTTTTTTTTCTTCCGCCATGAACCCGGACCGGTCCCTGATCACCGGGAAAATCTGCGGGATAGCGGTGGAGGAGATAAAGGACCCTCTTATGCGGGATATCCGGTATCTGGACAAGTTGGTGGATGAGCTGGCCAAGGGGAAGCCCATGGAAAGAATTCTGAGAAAATAAAAAAGACTGCCCGGCGGGACCTGGAAAAAGGAACTGCCGGGCAGCATTTTTTAAGAAATTGTGGGCGTTACAGGGCCTCCCAGGCCCGGACCATTTCCCGGTAGAAAGCCCTGGCGTCTTCCAGGTCCTTCCGGTCCGGGTGACCTTTGGCGATCCCTCCCACCAGTTTGAAGGGCCCAAAGGTGTCAAATCCCTTGCAGGAAAACTCCCCCAAAATGGGGCAGTCCTTCTCCCGGGCCACTTCTGCCACGGCTTTGGCGCCGGTCCCTTTGGCCCCGCCGTAGGTATAGAGGAAAAATACCGGCTTGCCCTGGGGCAGATACTGCCGGGCAAACTCCACCACCGCTTTCTGGAATTCAAAGCCGTAAATCCCCGAGGCAAGGCCGATACAGTCGTATCCTTCCAGCCGGACCGCCTGGCGGGTGGTCACGTCGATCAGATCCACCTCTCCCTCCAGAGCCATGGCCTGGGCCACCTTCAGGGTGTTTCCGTGATGGCGGGAATAGTAGCAGATGGCGGTTTTCATAAGGTGTTGCCTCCTTCCTCGGCCTCCTGGTCCAGGGCTTCCACCAGGAAACTCACCGGGCGGAATCCATCGTTGCAGGAGAGCATGGCGGACCGGGGATCCTTCATCCAGCCGCTGTAAAAGTTTTCGGCCCCATGGCTCAAAGCCAGCACAAAAGGGGAGAGGGTATCCCAGGCGCTCTGGCAGAAACCTTCCGGTTTTTCCCAGCCGTTGGCAATGAATACCCGTCCCTCCACCATGTCACAGGGGTGGGGGATGGGGTTTTCGTATCGGGCCATCAGGTCCTCATACCGGGCCACCCGCATAACGGTGATCCTGCACTTTTTCATATAATGATCCCCTCGCAGTGGTCAATTTCGTGCTGAATAATCTGGGCGGTCCAGCCGGTGAAGGTCTTTACCCGCACCTGGAACTTCTCATTCTCCCAGCGGACTTTGATACTTTTCCACCGCCTGGCGGGCCGGACCCCGGTGAGGGACAGGCATCCCTCCTCTGTATCATAAGGGCCGGACTTCCTGATGATTTCCGGATTGAACATGACCATGTAGGACCCCTCATTCTCAAAGGCAATGATACGCTTGTTCACCCCGATCATGTTGGCGGCCATCCCCACGCAGCCCTCCCGGTGATGCTCCAGGGTCTCCAGCAGGTCGGCGGCCACGGCCAGGTCCTCCGGAGCAGCCCGCCGGGCCTTCCGTGCCAGAAAAAGGGTATCCTTGCAGATCTCCCGTACCATAGATAGTTCTCCTTTTCCCGTTTGATGATTGCCGGGGTTCAGGGCTTCCAGCCCAGCACCGCCCGGTAGCTGTTTTCTGTGACGGCGGGGAAGTGGCTCTCCACCTGCTGCCGGATCAGTTTCCGGGACCGGGCCGGGGGCAGGGAATAGGCGGAGGTGATATGATCATATCCCCACAGGGCCTCCGGGGTGGCATACACCGCAATGGGCCAGCCGTAGGGCTGTCCCTTTTTGTTCAGCTTCAGCCGGAAATCCCGGATCACCAGATATCCGCTCATCTGCAGGCGGGTCACGGTGCCCTCAAAATTCTTTGCTCCCTCCTTGCCGAATCCGGCCAGCTGTTTCAGTTCATGGGACCAGATCTCCTCCCGATGGGTGAACTGATCCATAATTTGTTTCTGCCGCATAGTGGCCAGGGCTTCGTCCCAACGGCTATCAAAGTCATAGCCGTCCCGCCGCCAGTTGGCAAAGTGGGGGAACCACTCCCGGGAGATGAACCCGGCCTTCCCGCCAAAGAACTTCCCGTAGGCCACCCGCCCGCTGCGGGCTATGAGCTGCCGCCATTCCCAGGGGTCCTGTTCCGGGTCCCCGGTCCACCAGGAAAGGGGATAGGTGTGCTCCTCGGCGGAAAATCCCGGGATCTCATTCTTGAATAAAGGCAGAAATCCCACCTGGTCGATCCAGGCGATCAATTCCTCCCAGCTGCGGATCCGGAAGGGATCCTCCCAGTCCAGCCCCCGCATGATCCATTCCCCATTTTCCAGGGCCATTCCATCCGCCTCCTTGGATTTTATCCTTGCCGCCGCCCTTGCGGGGCGGACGCAGAAAAAAGGTTGTTCTCCCAAAGCAATTTCAAAAGTTTGGCGGCAAAGACCTGGTGGCCTTCCGCCGTAAAGTGGACCCCGTCATAGGCCAGGGGAATTCCCCATTCCCCGGCATCCCCAAAGAGGATATCCAGCTGGCCGGCCAGTTCCCGGCAGTACCGGGCAAAGATGCAGGAGTCCTCCACAAGCTGCGGGTGGGGAACCCACTCCCCCGGTACCAGGGGCGGCGGTGCGATGAGCAGGGTTTTTCTCCGGTTCAGGGTCAGACCGGATAAGAGTTGCTCCAGCCGCCGGGCAGCCTCCTCCGGGCCCCTGCCCTGGAGCAGGTCGTTGGTGCCCAGCATAAGGAGGAGAAGGCCGGTGTCCACCGGAAAAGAGGGAACGGAAAGGGGGATGGACCGGCCGTTGAGTCCCTGGTTAAGGACTTCCCACCCCGTCCCGGCGGCCAACAGATCCGGCCAGCGGCTGTCCGGAGGATACCGTTCCCCCAGCCAGGACCGGGGATCGTACCCGTAGGTGTTGGAGTCCCCGTAGCAAATAACCTTCATAAACCCGCTCTCCTTCAGTATTGTATGGAGATATCCTCCCGGATGTTGTAAAGACGGCGGAACTCTTCCAGGTCTCCGGGGGTGCGGAGAAGCATCACCTCTGTGAATTTCCCGGTGCGAAGGTCCCGGAACCCGGCCACCTTCTCCCCGGTGCAGATGCTGGAGCGGATCACCGGCTTCTGGGTTTCCCGGTCATAGCTGCGGACCTCCCGCTTTTTGGCAAAGAAGATAGGTCATCCCTCCCGTCCCGGCGGCATTTCTGCCTTTATCATACCCTCCGGGGAAAGGCTCTGTCAATCGGTGGGGCGTTTCACGGAAATTTTATTGAAATTTGGCCGGAACTATGGTAAGCTGAGGCCATAAAGAGGCCTCGGGGGCAGCAGAGTTCCCTCCGGAGAAAACAGGAAAGGATGAAGATCCATGAAAAAATTCCTTGCAATGATTTTAGCTGTCCTCATGCTGGCTCTCTGCGGCTGCGCTTCCGGCGCAGGGGACACCGCTCAGACCGCAGAACCCACGGCAGATACTGCCCAGACCCAGGATGCAGAGGAACCGGCCCAGGAGGTACAGTATGAGTACCAGCTGAAGGCCGGGGAGACGATGGAGGTTTACGACAAGAACTTTGAGGAGATGGTCACCGTCACCCTGGACCCGGCCAGCACCCGCAATGCCGCTATTGAGCTGCGGAGCAACATGGTATTCGATAACTGTGTCTTTAACGGAGGGCTGACCATTGTGGGGGACTACCATGCCATGATCAGCCTGGGACCCGACTGCACCTTCGGGGAGGGGGCCGTTGTCACCTGCCAGGAGACCACCCCCGGCGTCACCCGGGACATGACCCTGGACGACAACTATGCCAAGATTTTTGTGGGCTGTGAGGGAGTTGCAGTAGAGACGGAATCTTCCTTTGGTGTAGTGACCGACGGCCCTGATTTTGTTTTTAACGGCACGACATACAGTAAGGCGGAGCTTGCACCGGATGCGGACTATATGGGGGTATACAGCCTGTATGAGGGCGACTCCATTACATATGTCAAACTTGCCCTCGGAGAAGATAACAGCGTGGAATTCTTGGATTGAAGCAGGCAGAGGAAAATTCCATATTCGGTTCAAATTCTACCGCTCTTTCCGAAAAAAAGGGGCAGCCGTCCTGGCGGACGGCTGCCCCTTTTTGCAGAGGACGGGCAAAATCGATATCCGCCGCCCGCCATGCCTGCGAGACCCCCACGAAAATTTGCGTTAGCAAAGTTTCGTGGAGAAAAGGAGGAATGACGGAGCGGTATGAGAAAAGCCCGGCCATACAGCCGGGCTTTCTGAATGGAGCGTAGTCCATTCCGTCGTGGTCCGAGTGTCATTAAAGGATCTGTGGAAATCCAGTAATATCAATGGTTTGCAAGCAGCAAGCAAGGCTTTTATCCTATAAGAACTTAACAGTGAAAAATGCCGCTCAAATTGGCTTTGAGCGGC
>CALXEN010000143.1 GCA_944387325.1 uncultured Clostridia bacterium
GCGGCGTTCCAATGTATGGAAGCTGGAGGCTCCCGCCCTGGTCAAATGTCCCCAGTGCGGTGAGTACAAGCTCCCCCATCATGTGTGTGGCAACTGCGGTTACTACAAGGGTAAGGAAATCGTCAAGCAGGAGGCCTGATGGGTCTCTGACAAAGGGGGGAGGACATACCTTCCTCCTTTTTTCTATGTGATTAAGTTTGACCGGGAAAGGCAGGCGAAGGCAGATGTCCATGCGGGTCAAGTCGGTGGAACCGGGGAGCCCGGCCCAGAAGGCGGGGATCCTGCCCGGCACCCTGCTCCTCAGCGTAGACGGCAACCAGCTCAACGACGCTTTGGACTACCAGTATTATACGGCCAGTCCCTCCTTCCAGTTGGCGGCCACCATTGAAGGGCGGCTTCGGTATCTGGACATTCAGAAGGACCAGTATACCCCCTTCGGCTGTGATTTTGACAGCTATCTGGGGGACGAAAAGCACAGCTGTTCCAACCACTGTATCTTCTGCTTCATTGATCAGCTGCCTCCCTGCGCCCGGGAGAACCTTTGGTTCAAGGATGATGACGCCCGGCTCAGCTTTTTGTTCGGAAACTACATCACCCTCACCAATATGAGCCAGGAGGAAGTGGACCGGATCATCCGGATGCGGATCAGCCCACTGAACATCTCGGTCCACACCACCGATCCCCAGCTCCGGATCCGGATGCTGGCCAACAAGCGGGCGGGGGAGGTGCTGGCCTACCTGGACCAGTTTGCCCAGGCGGGGATCACCATGAACTTCCAGCTGGTCCTCTGCCGGGGGATCAACGACGGGGACAACCTCCGCCGCACCCTGGAGGACCTGCAAAAATACTATCCCCATGTGGAGAGCATCGCCGCCGTACCGGCGGGAGTCACCGCTCACCGGAAGGGGCTTTACCCCCTCCAGCCCTATGACCCGGCATCCGCTGCCCAGACCCTGGACATCCTGGAGGAATACGGCCGGAAATGCCGCAGGGAACTGGGGACCCGGCTGATCTATCCCGGGGATGAGTGGTACCTGTTGGCGGGCCGGACCATCCCGGACTATGATTTTTACGAGGACTTCTCCCAGCTGGAAAACGGGGTGGGAATGTGGCGGCTGTACCGGGAGGAATTCCTGGAGGAGCTGGCCCGGCCCCACGGCCTGGTCCTGCCCCGGAAGCTGGATGTGGTCACCGGAACCCTGGCAGCTCCCCTTATCCGGGAGATGGCCCAGGCTGTGCACCAGCGGTATCCCCAGATCTCCATCACGGTCCATCCCATTCGAAACGACTTTTTCGGCGGGAATGTGAATGTGGCGGGACTGGTCTGCGGGGGAGATATCCTGGCCCAGTGCCGGGGAAAGCTGACCAGCCATACCCTCTGTGTGCCGGAGGTGATGGTCCGGACGGAAGGGGATATGTTCCTGGACGACACCACCATCACCCAGCTGGCCAAGGAACTGAAGGTAAAGGTCCGGCTGATCCCGGTCAGCGGGGCGGAGAATTGTCTGGCCCTGCTGGGAAAGCCTATTCCCAAAGACAACACCCTTTAAAAAGGAAAGGAGGACAGGCCCATGTCCAAACCCATCGTGGCAGTGGTGGGCCGCCCCAATGTGGGCAAATCCACCCTCTTCAACAAGCTCATCGGGCAGCGGCTTGCCATTGTGGAGGATACCCCCGGCGTTACCCGGGACCGGATCCTCAGCCCCTGTGAATGGTGCGGCCATACCTTCCTGCTGGTGGATACCGGCGGCATCGAGCCCTCCATCGACGACGGGATGATGCAGCATATGCGCCAGCAGGCCCAGATCGCCATTGAGACGGCGGATTGCATCATCATGGTGGGAGAGATCGGCGCCGGAGTGACCCCCACCGACCAGGATGTGGCCAATCTCCTCATCCGGAGCGGCAAGCCGGTGGTCCTGGCTGTGAACAAATGTGATAAACTGGGGGAGCCTCCTCTGGAACTGTATGACTTTTACAGCCTGGGCATCGGGGAGATCATCCCCATCTCCAGCGTCCACGGCCACGGCACCGGCGACCTGTTGGATGCAGTCTGCGCCCACCTGAACTTCCAGGAGGAGGAACAGGAGGAGGACGACCGGATCACCGTGGCGGTCATCGGCCGGCCCAATGTGGGCAAGTCCAGCCTGGTAAACTATATCCTGGGCGAGGAGCGGATGATCGTTGCCAACGAGAGCGGCACCACCCGGGACGCCGTGGACCTGCCGGTGGAGAACAAGTACGGCAAGTTTGTCTTTACCGATACCGCCGGCCTTCGGAAACGGGGAAAGGTGGAAAGCGGTGTGGAGCGGTTTTCCACCCTGCGGAGCCTGGCTGCCGTGGAGCGGAGCCGGGTGGCGGTGATTATGATCGACGCCACCGAGGGCTTCACCGAGCAGGACAGCAAGGTGGCCGGGTACGCCCACGAGCAGGGGAAAGCCTGTATCATTGCGGTGAACAAGTGGGACCTGGTGGCCAAGGACGGCAGCACCATGGGGGAATACCGGAAAAAGCTGGAACAGGATTTCAGCTTTATGTCCTACGCCCCCATCATCTTCATCAGCGCCAAGACGGGGCAGCGGGTGGATAAGCTCTTTGAGCTCATCAAATCGGTGGATGACCAGAACGCCTTCCGGGTAAAGACCGGCGTTCTCAACGAGCTGCTGGCCCGGGCTACCAGCCGGGTGCAGCCCCCCAGCGACAAGGGCCGCCGGCTGAAGATCTTCTATATGACCCAGAGCGGGACCCGGCCCCCCACCTTTGTCTGTTTCGTCAACCGGAAGGACCTCTTCCATTTCAGCTATCAGCGGTATATCGAGAATCAGATCCGGGAGGCCTTCGGCTTGCAGGGAACGCCTATCCGGATGGTGGTCCGGGAACGGGACCACGAGAACACCAAGTAAACCTGTAATAAAGAGAGGGAATCAAGGGAATGAATGTAGGAATGATCGGCGGGGCGGACGGCCCCACCCAGATCCTGGTATCGGCTGCGGAGATGACCCAGGTGTCCGGTGGGATGCTGGCAGGGTTTGTGGCCCTGGCCATGGCCATCGGCTATCTCCTGGGCAGCCTGGAATTCGGGATCATTGTCAGTAAACTTTTGTACGGGGATGACGTGCGGAATCACGGCAGCGGCAACGCCGGAATGACCAATGTGCTCCGGACCTTCGGAAAGAAGGCGGCAGCCCTGGTCCTGGTGGGAGATATGGGGAAGGGAATGGTCAGCGTTCTTCTGATCCGCACCCTGGCCCAGAGCTTCTTCTACACTGCCTACCCCAACGGGGTGGACCTGGGGGCAGTGGCGGCCTTCTTTGCCGTCATCGGCCATCTCTTTCCCCTGTATTTCGGCTTCAAAGGCGGCAAGGGGGTGGCGGTAGCTGCCGGCACCATCCTTATCACCAACCCCACGGTCTTTCTGGGAATCCTTCTGGTCTTTCTTATTGTGGTGGGATTTACCCGGATCGTCAGCCTGGCCAGCATTATGGGAGCCATCAGCTATCCCATTTTTACCCTGATTTACAGCCTGGTCTATCAGCAGAATCCTCTGGTAAACACCCTGTCGGCCCTTTGCATGGCCGGTCTGGTCATCTTCATGCACCGGGCCAACATCCAGCGGCTGCGCCAGGGCACCGAATACCGCTTCGGCCAGAAAAAGTAAGGATCCATATCGCCAGACCTGCCCCAGGCCCGGGGCGGGTCTGGTTCTTTCCTTTTTTAAGAAATTCTTAAAACCCATCTGCTTTCATGAATATTTAACCAAACGGACACATTTCCCGGGTAAAATATTCTCCATACAGCTGTCCCTTTTTAAAAGAGGACGGACTGTCATCCGGGGAGAAAGTGGAACAGGAGGGAAGACAGCGTGATTACGGTTGAACATTTGACCAAACGATACAGCGGCGGCCAGCTGGCTGTGGATGATATATCTTTTTCCATTGACAGGGGGGGCGTATGGGGGCTGCTGGGCCCCAACGGCGCCGGAAAATCCACCCTCATGAATATGATGACCGGGTATCTTTCCACCACCCAGGGCCGGATTCTGGTGGACGGGATAGACCTGGAGCAGGAGCCGGGAAAGGCCAAGGCCCTTATGGGATACCTGCCCGAGATCCCCCCTCTTTATCCGGAGATGGGGGTGGAGGAGTACCTGAACTTTGTGGCGGAGCTGAAGGGGATCCGGAAAAAAGCCCAGCGCACTGCCCAGGTGCAGCAGGCTATGACCCAGCTGGACCTGACCTCTATGCGGCACCGGCTGATCCGGAATCTGTCCAAGGGATACCGGCAGCGGACCGGCCTGGCCGGGGCGCTGCTGGGTGAGCCCCGGATCATCATCCTGGACGAGCCCACCGTAGGGCTGGATCCTGCCCAGATCATTGAGATGCGTTCCCTCATACGGGAACTGGGGAAGGAACACACCGTCATCCTTTCCAGCCATATTTTGTCCGAGGTCCAGTCGGTCTGCGACCAGGTCCTCATCATCTCCCAGGGGCGGCTGGTGGCCCAGGGCTCTCCGGACAGCCTGGGGCAGAGCCGCCAGATCCTTCACATTACCGCCCAGGGAAAGGCGGAACAGATCCGGGGGATCCTGAACAAGATCCAGGGTCTGGAGGAACTGACCCTAGAACATGAGGAGGGGAGCGAAGCCGCCTTCACCGCCTCCTGTGCCCCCAAGGCCGACCTCCGCCGGACGGTCAGCCAGGCCCTGGTCAAGGGCGGCTGCCCGGTGCTGGAGCTGACCAGCGAGGCGCCCAGCCTGGAGGAGGTCTTCCTGAAACTGACCGAGCACCATGACCCTGAACAGGAGGAGATTGAATGATCGCTGTCTTTAAGCGAGAATGGAAAAGTTATTTTTCAGGGGTGATGGGGTATCTGCTGGTGGGATTCATGTCTCTGGTCTGCGGAGTGTTTTTCTGGGCCAACAACCTGATCAACGCCTCGGCGGATTTCAGCTATACCATCTACTGTACCACCTTCGCCTTTCTGCTCTATGTGCCCATCCTGACCATGCGGAGCTTTGCGGAGGAGCGGCGGAGCAAGACCGACCAGCTCCTCCTCACCAGCCCGGTGAGCCTTACCTCCATTGTGGCGGGGAA
>CALXEN010000144.1 GCA_944387325.1 uncultured Clostridia bacterium
CTATTCACATTATATTCTCTGCCCGGCAGATAAGGGTGCCGGAGAGATTCAGAAAGTCTACTATTATACGGGAGATTATCCCGACCTTACCGCAATGGATCCCTCGGAACTGGAAGAACCAAAGGAAACTGCCGTTCTCCTTTGGAGCAGGGGAGAACAGTAAAAACCAAAGCCCGGACGGTTGCGGCTGTCCGGGCTTTTACAGGTTATCCTTTTTGGGGCTGGGGCCGGGCCTTGACTCCGGGAGCTTTCTTCAGCCCCCGCAGCTCCCGGGCATAGAGACCCAGGCAGATACAGGTCAGGAGATACTCCACCGCCGGCTGGGCGGCGATGACTCCCTGGAGACCCCAGAGATGATTCAGGATCATGACGGCGGGGATGAAGAACCCGGCGTTCCGGAGCACCGTGATGACCAGGGAGGGAACCGCCTTTCCCAGGGCCTGGAAGTAGCTGGTGACCATGTTGAGGCTCCCCAGGGTGGGGGCGGAGAGGCAGAGCACCTTCAGGAAATGCCCGGCCTGGGCAATGAGGGTCTCCTCCTGGAGGAAGATGGCTGCCAGGGGATTACCCAGGAAGAGGAAGAGAGCGGTGAATACTGCCCCCAGGCAGGTGCCGTAGATCATGGAAAGCCGCATGGTGTCGGTCATCCGGCGGGTCTGGCCTGCGCCGGAGCAGTACCCGATGAGGGGGGTCACCCCCTGGGACAGGCCCACCAGCAGCATCACCGGGACGCTGTTGATCTTGTAGGCGATGCCGTAGGAGGCCACGGCGTCGGAGCCGTAGATGGCAATGTAGTTGTTCAGGACAATGTTGGCCACGCTCATCAGCATCGTGATAAGGGAGCCGGGGATGCCAATGGTCACCACGCCGCTGACCATCCCCTTATCCGGGGCAAAGGACCGGGGAGAGAGGGGGAACAGGCTGCTGCCCCGCCGCTGCTGGACCACCATGCAGCCCAGATAGTAGAGGGGGGAGCAGAAGAAGCCCAGGGAGGTGGCGGCGGCTGCACCGGCAGCCCCCCAGCCCAGGGGGATGATGAAGATATAGTCCAGGGTGATGTTCATCCCGTTCCCCAGCATGAGGCCGACGGTGCTCTGCTGGATCAGCCCGGCGGAGCGGAAGAGATGGATCAGGCCGTTGGAGAGCATGATGAAGGGCGCACCCAGGAAAATGTAGAGGAGATAGTCGCAGGTGTAGCCCAGGTTCTCAGCATCCGCTCCTGCCAGCAGGGCAATTTTGGGCAGGAACAAAAGGCCCAGGGCGGTGGTGAGCACCCCCGCAATGACCATGGCATAGAAGCAGAAGTTCATGGTCTTGCCGGCGTAGTCCCGGCGGCCTTCCCCCAGCAGCCGGGCAATGACGCTGCTGCCGCCCATCCCGAAGATACAGGCAATGGACATGATGATGAGCAGGATGGGCGCACAGAGGGTGACGGCAGCGATCATGGCCGGCTCCCCGGTGAGGGAGACGAAGAAGGTGTCGGCAATGTTGTAAATGAGGGTGGTCAGCTGCCCCAGCATGGCGGGCAGACCCACCCGAAGAATGGCTTTGGATAAGTTGGTCTCTTCAAAAACAGAATTCATAAAAATCCTCCTTGCAAACAGAACCACTATACCTTAAAATGAAGAGGAAAAACCGGACAAATGTCCTGCTTTGGAGGAAGTTATGAAAAAAATCCACGATCCCCAGGCGGTGGCAAGCTGGCTGAAAACCACCCGGTACGGTCCCATGCTGGCCGGGCTGGGGGTGGAGCTGTTTCTGGCGGAGTACGAGAAGGGGGAGCTGGTCACCGCCCCCTTTCAGGAGGAGACCTGGTTCCAGGTGGTGGTCCGGGGCAGCCTGAATATCTACTTTATCCGGGACGACGGGGAGCGGTACTCCCTCTCCCAGGGGGGCCGGGAGTACCTGCTGGGGGATATGGAGCTGTTCCTCCCCCGGACCGGCAACACCTATACCGAGGCCGCCCAGCAGGTGGCCTGTCTGGCCATATCCCTGGACCAAAACCGGGAGAAGCTGCTGGAGAGCGCCCCCTTCCTCCGGATTCTCTGCCGGAGCATGGCAGAAAAGATGGCGGCCATCACCGCCCTGGATGCGGCTCCCTGCTCTCTGGAGGACCGGGTCCTCACCTATATGCGGTACAAGTGCCGGGACGGAGTGCTGAAAGGTCTGGAGCGGGAGGCCTTCCGGCTCCATTGCAGCGCCCGGCAGCTCCAGCGAATTTTGAACGGCCTCTGCGCCCGGGGCCTGGCCCAAAAGCTGGGCAAGGGCACCTACCGGCTGACGGAGGAGAGGCCCGGCATGAAAAAGGAGTAAAAAAGCGGCAGGCCCCGAACGGAGCCTGCCACTTTTCTGGTACGGGTAGTGGGGGTCGAACCCACACGCCTTGCGGCACAGGAACCTAAATCCTGCACGTCTGCCAATTCCGTCATACCCGCATAGATACACTGGTATTCTATCAAGTGCCGGAGAAAAAGTCAACGAGAGGGCAATAATCTTTCCTCCTCTGGGCATACTACCCCAGGTAAGGAGGGGGTAGTCTTGTCAATGTGGAAAAGACGGGTGCTGGCCGCCGTCCTGTCCCTGGGGGTGGCTCTGGGGGCGGGAGGGGTCTGGCTCAACCAGGCTCTGCCCGACACCTTCCAGGTGGCTCCCGGCCAGGAACTGGAACTGTGCAGCCTGCCCTGGATCCGTCCCCTGGAAGGCAGAGGAAATGGAGCGGCCACCAGCCTGGGCCAGGATACCAGCCGGAACACTACCCTGGCAATATGGGGGCTCCTGCCGGTGAAAACGGTGCGGGAGGTCCAGACTCCTCGCACCCAGGTGCAGGTCTGCGGTACCCCCTTTGGCATTAAAATGTTCTCCCAGGG
>CALXEN010000145.1 GCA_944387325.1 uncultured Clostridia bacterium
TTCCGCTTCTAGAGCGAAAAATTGCTCCGGACGTGTTTGTTTGTGTTTCGGCAACCTTCGTCAGCTTGCGGCAGAGTTCGCCTGGAAGCAAGATCACCCGAATTTTTCCCTTGAGGGAGATCTCCGCCTTGCCTCGGCGAAGGGCCTCCACGGTAATATACGGCACCTCGCTGACCCGTATACCGGTGGCTGCAATGGTTTCCACCAGCAGTTCCAGCCGTTCCCGTCCCAGCTTTCGGGCCGTATTCAGCAGTTTCTGATAGTCATCCTTGGTCAGCACGCGCTCCGCCTCCCGGAACAAGCGGCGCTGGATTTTAAGAAACTTGACCCGGCACTCCCGCAAACCGAGAAAGTCCAGCAGGCTGTTTAGGGCGGAGAGCATAGCGTTGACTGTGGTGGGAGCATATTTCTGTGCAATGAGATGGGCTTTCCATCTTGCGATTATTTCTTTGCTGATGACCCGATCGTCAAGCCAGCGCGCAAATGCCCGGACATCCCGGAGATATTTTTCCATTGTTGCCGCACTTTTTTCCTCCCGCTGAAGATAATCGGCATAGGCTTGGATTTGCTGCGGGGTAAGGTGATGCTCTGTCATGGCGTAACCTCCTTGTTCATATGTAAAAAGGCGATCAGACTATTGGGTCCATTATACCATTGTACCTAAAAATCGAAGAGAGCAAAGCCCATCTCAGGGGTTCCTAAGCTCTATGTGCCAGCCCGAACCAGGCAGCGTCATGTCCCGGTGGTCATACCTCACTCACGAGCTGGAACGGGGCAGCGTCATATTGGGATAACGCCGCTGCATGGTAAGATCGGCGATCTTCTGTCTCTCTTTGAACAATTTGGTGTCTCCTTCATCATTGAGGACGCAGAGGATCTGGGGATGTACGGCCTGGATGACCCCGTGTGCACCATCAACCTGACCTTGGACGAGGAACAGACCTACACCATCACCCTGGGTGATTTCAGCACCATGGACTCCCAGCGGTATGTGTCCATCGGAGACGGAAATGTCTACCTGGTGCAGACTGACCCTCTGGACTATTTTGATTTGGAGCTTCGGGACCTTATTGACCAGGACGACGTGCCCTATCTCTCCCAGGCCCAGGAGATCCGCTTCTCCGGCGCGGAAACCTACACCGTGACCTATGAAGAGGACAGCCCCAATGCCTACTGCGAGGAGGACCGCTACTACACCCAGCAGGACGGAGAGGCCCTCCCCCTGGACACCGACCGGGTGGAAGATTACCTCAATCTTATCAGCTATCTGGATCTCACCAACTACGTGACCTACACGGCGGACGATGAGATGCTCGCCCAGCTTGGACTGGACGACCCCGAGCTGGTCATTTCGGTGGACTATGTGGAAGAAGATGAGCAGGGCAATGAGGTTGCCTCCACCTTCCAGCTGAGTGTCAGCCGGGACCCCGAGGAGCGTCAGGCCGCTCAGGAGGCCCAGGCCGAGGAGTCCCAGGCTGATGAGGACAGCGAGGAAGAAGAGGAAATCACGGCCTACGCCCGGGTAGGCGACTCTCAGATTCTCTATCAGATCACCGGGGAGGAATATACTTCCCTCATGGCCGCCTCCTATGACGATCTGCGCCATCTGGAAGTGCTCCCGGTAGACTTTGAGAAGATGACCAGCCTGGACATCTCTTTGGACGGGGCCGACTATACCATCACCGTCCAGGGCGACGAGGATGATCCCACCTACCTGCTGGGGGAAGAGGAAGTGGAGTTTGACGACGTGCTCTCCGAGCTCTCCGGCCTCAGTGCCGACTCCTTCACCCAGGAGGCACCCACCGGCCAGGAGGAGATTCGGCTCACCGTCCATCTGGACCGGGAGGAGCTCCCCTCCATGGAGGTGGTCCTCTACCGCTACGACGGAAGCTTCTGTCTGGCCCAGGTAGATGGACAGAGCGTTTCTCTGGTTCCCCGCAGCGATGTGGTGGACCTCATCGAGGCAGTCAACGCCATTGTGCTCAACTGAACATCCCCGTAAACACCGGGTCCTCTGTCATTTCAGGGGACCCGGGCTTTTTTGTCCCAGGGTGATTTCATCACGGAAGGGGCTTGACAGCTCGGGTATACTAAAAACAATCACAGGCTTTTTTGTTCCAGGAAAGGAAGCGACTATGAATCTGTTTATCAAATCCCCACTGTCCCCCCCATTCTCCCGTCTCGGAAGGAGGGCCTGACCTATGCAATATCTCATTGTCTTTCTGGAGGGGGTCATCACCTTTATTTCCCCCTGCCTTCTGCCCATGCTGCCCATCTACGTCTCCTACTTTGCCGGAGGCGGAGAGCGCTCCACCGGCAAAACCCTGAAAACCGCCCTGGGCTTTGTGCTGGGCTTCACTCTGGTCTTTGTGGCCATGGGAGCCCTGGCGGGAACGGTGGGCCATTTTTTCAAAGCCCACCAGACCGCGGTCAACCTGATTTCCGGCCTTGTGGTCATCTTCTTCGGCCTGAACTTTTTGGGGGTCATCAAGCTCAGCCTTTTCCGGGGCAGCGGCCGGGCCATGAACACCCGCAGTCTGGGCTTTTTCTCCGCCCTGGCCTTTGGCGTCATCTTCTCTCTGGGCTGGACCCCCTGCGTGGGCGCCTTTCTGGGCTCCGCCCTGGCCCTGGCCTC
>CALXEN010000146.1 GCA_944387325.1 uncultured Clostridia bacterium
GCCTTTGCCACCTGCACGGCCTGGGCTTTGAGTTTATCCATATTGAATTCCATTTTACATTCTCCTTTGCAGACCAGCGTTACCTGCCGGGTGATACTTTATCTGCATTATACCGCCTAGGCGGGGAAAAATGCAAGATAGGCAGGAATATTTTAGAAATTATTCAAAATCTTCACAAGAACTCCCGGAGCATACTGTCCTGGGGGACCAGCTCCCAGGGGATGGGTTGGAACTGTTCCAGGGCCCGGGTGAGGCGGAGGGCCGTATTGTAGGCGGGGCTCTGAGGGCTGATCCTCCGGTAGACCTGGGGCAGCAGCCCCGCCAGAACGCAGGGCTCGTAGCTGAAGGCGGTGTCCAGGATATAATGGGCCTGGAGCTTATACCGGCGGATATACAGATCCTCCCCCCGGTCCACCTGGGGAGCCTTCTCAATGGTGGCCTGGGCATCCCGTCCCCGCCGGGTATCCCGCAGGGTCCGCCGGGCCAGCCGCAGCTCCTTGGCGTCCAGGATATTCATTCCCTCATTGTCGCAGTATTCCTCCCGGACCCCGGCATAAATTTTGTAGAGGTGCCGGGGGTCCAGCCCCTGGCTGACCAGGGGGTTGAGGGCATGGATCCCCTCCATAATGACCACCCCGCCGTTGAGGGTCATGGGCCGGGTCTCCTCCCGGCGCATCTCGGTCTCGAAGTCAAAGAGGGGGAGCCGGGTACGGCCCTGGGTCAGCAGTTCCTCCATGCACCGGTGGAGCAGGTCCAGGTCCAGGGCGGTGACATTCTCGTAGTCCTTGGTGCCGTCGGGAAGGCGTGGATAATCCCCCAGGCTGAGATAGAAGTCATCCATGACGATGATCTGCGCCTGGCGGCCCAGCTCCTCCAGGGCCCTGGCCAACTTTTTGGCGGTGGTGGTCTTGCCGCTGCCGCTGGGCCCCGCCATAAGAACTATCTTGCTGCCCCGGGCCACGATCTTCCGGGCAGCCTTCTCCACCCCCGCCTGGTAGGATGCCTCGCAGGAGCGGATGAGGGCCTGGGGATCCCGGGCCGCCAGGTTCACCAGCTTGGCCTTGACCAGCCGCTTTTCAATCCAGATTTTTCCCATAAAAATCACTCACTCCCTCTTTCCGCCGCAGGATCTCCTGGAACCCTTCCAGATATTCCTGGGGATATTTGTAGTTGAAGATCCGCTGGATCCTCCCGGAGGCCTGGTCCACCAGCTTGGTGCTCCCCCCCGCTCCGGCGGAGAGAATGGAGTGGACCTCCTCCATAATATAAATGTTATAAAGTCCCTCGTACCCGGGCTTGCTCCAGCCGGTGTTCTCCAGGTTCTGGAGGGTGCCCTTCTGCCGGTACAGGTAGTAGGGCCGGTATCCTGCATCTGCCAGGAGGCTGCACCGCTCCAGCATAGCCGCCACCCCGGCGTCCGCCGCCGCCTGCTTTTCAATGACCAGGTTGGAGGCCCGCTTCAGGGTGAGGGTGTGGACGGTGATGTTCTCCGGGTCCAGGGCGATGGCGGTCTCCAGGCTCCAGGCAAAGCCCTCCACCGTGTCCCCCGGCAGCCCGGCGATCAGGTCCATGTTGATGTTGGTGTGGCCCGCCTGCCGGGCAGCTGCAAAGCAGTCCAGAATATCCCGGGCAGTATGCTTCCGGCCGATGTTCTCCAGCACCTGGTCGCTGAAGGTCTGGGGGTTGATGGAGATCCGGGTGGCCCCGTACTCCTTCAGCACCTCCAGCTTCTCCCGGTCGGTGCAGTCGGGGCGGCCCGCCTCCACCGTGTACTCCTCCACCTGGGACAGGTCGAACAGTTCCCGGATCTTCCCCATAAGCTGCCGCAGCTGGGGAGCGGTAATGCTGGTGGGGGTGCCTCCCCCCATATAAATGGTACGCAGATTCAGGCCGTTTTTATGCGCCTGGTCCCGGAAAGCCTCCAGCTCCAGGCAGAGCTTGTCCACATAGGGCCCGGTGAGCTTTCCGTCCTTGCCGGTGGTGCGGCTGACAAAGCTGCAATAGCTGCACCGGGAAGGGCAGAAAGGGATCCCCACATAGAGGCTGTAATCCCGGGGCCCGCTCCGGGCGATGATAGGCCCCTGCAGGTCCGCAATGGAGCGGGCCAGTTGGAATTTTTCCGCCGTACAGTCGTAATGGTCACAGAAGAGGGAGCGGATGGCCTCCTCCCCCATTCCCCGGCGGCGATTGTCGTGGATGAGCCGCACCGGGCGGACCCCGGTCATCTTCCCCCAGGAGGGACGGATGCCGGTGGCCTGCCGGGCCAGGTCATACACCAGGCTGGAGAGGGCGAAGGAAGGGCTCTCCCCCGCCGGGGCGGTTCCCTCCAGGGTGGTTCCCTGCCAGGTAAGGGAGACCGCTGCATTCCCCTCCTCCTCCTTTGCCAGGAGCCGGTCCCCCGTCTCGGGGGACTGGGGCGCCAGATGGGCGGCGGGGAAAAAGAGCCGGGCCACGTGCTCCACCTCGTAGGCGGAGGGCAGGCCGGTGATATACAGTTCCATGGGGCCTCCTTACCGGGCGAAGTGCCGGAGATAATAGTTGTACTTCTTTTCCTCCCCCAGGGTGGAGAGACTTTCGTGGCCGGGAAGGACCTCCGTGTCGTCGGCCAGGGGCAGCCCTGCCAGCTTTTCCAGGCTCCGGTTCATCTGGGCCATATTTCCGCCGGGGAGGTCGGTGCGGCCAATGCTGCCGCAGAAGAGGGTGTCCCCGGTAAAGAGGTATCCTTCGCAGTAGAGGCACCAGGACCCGGGGGTGTGCCCCGGGGTATGCCAGCAGGAGATCTCCAGCTCGTCCAGATGGCAGGGCTTTCCCTCCTCATACCCCGCCCCGATCAGGTCAGGGGTGAGGGGATAATACTGGTTCCCCTGGGCGTCGGCGGTATCCATGACCACCGTGGCCCCGGTGGCTTTGGCCAGGGCGGCCACCGTCCCCACATGGTCAAAGTGGCCGTGGGTGAGGAAGATGTAGGCCAGGGAAGCCCCGTTCTCCTCCAGGGCCTCCTTGTACTCCTCCAGGGCGCCGGCAGGGTCGATGACCGCCGCTTTCCCGCCTCGGGAGAAGATCATATAGGTGTTGGTGTACATGGGCGGCAGGCCCGGGATCTGTTTTACTCTCATTTTTTGCTCCAATCGTCAGTGTCGATGATGATGGTGACGGGGCCGTCATTGCAGAGGCTCACCTGCATATCCGCCCCAAACTCCCCGTGGGCCACCCGGGCAAGGCCCTGGCGGCCCATCTCCTCCAGGAAAAGACGGTAGCAGTCCCGGGCCAGGTCTCCCTTGGCGGCCTTGATAAAGCTGGGGCGCTTTCCCTTTTTGGTGTCCGAGTAGAGGGTAAAGTTGCTGATGACCAGGGCGGAATACCCCAGCTCCACGGCCGACCGGTTGAGCTTCCCCTCCTCATCGGAAAAAATACGGAGGTGAGCGCACTTCTCCGCCAGCTTGGGGACCAGGGCGGGGGTGTCCTCCACCCCCACGCCCAGCAGGATCACCAGTCCGGGACCAATGGACCGGGGAGCGCCCCCGTCCACCACCACGCTGGCGGAGGAGACCCGCTGAATCACAGCTCGCATATTCTGCTCCTCCTTACACCCGGATGACGCTGATGACGTCCCGGACCTTTTTCAGCCGGGCCACCACGCTGTTCAGGTGTTCAATGTTGGTAGTGCCCAGGGTGATGGAGATGAGGGCACGGCCGTTCTCCGCCTCCCGGGCGTTCATGGAATAGATGGGCACCCGCATATCCCCCAGGCTCACCGCCACATCCCCCACCAGACCGGTGCGGTCCATGGCTGTGATCTCCAGGGTGGCCTTATAGGTCTCCTTGTCGGTTTTTTCCCACCGGCAGGGCAGGAACCGGCCGGCGTTCTCCGGATTTTCCTGGGCAGCCTTCACGTTGGCGCAGTCGCTTTTATGGATGGAGACCCCGAAGCCCCGGGTAATGAACCCGATGATCTCGTCCCCGGGCAGAGGCTTGCAGCACTTGGCAAACTTGATGGGGCAGTTGTCCACCCCTTCCACCACCACGCCCTCGCTGGAGTGGGCGGTGGGGACCGGGGCATTGGTGGGCTTGACCTCCACCACCTTCAGCTTCTGGTATTCCTCCTTCAGCTTGGGCATGAGCTTGGAGACCAGCAGTCCCCCGTATCCGATGGCGGCGTAGAGCTCCTCCACCCCGTTGGTGTGCTGGCGGCGGGCCAGTTCGGTCATGATCTCGTCCCACTTTTCGGCGGGGATCCGGATATTGTTCCTCCGCAGTTCCCGCTCCAGGGCGGCCCGGCCTTCCTGGATATTCTCCTCACGGCGTTCTTTCTTGAACCAGCTCCTGATCTTGTTTTTGGCCTCGCTGGTCTTGACGATCTTGAGCCAGTCCCGGCTGGGGCCCTTGTCCTCGGGACCCAGGACCACCTCAATGATTTCCCCGGTGGAGACCTTGTGGTCGATGGGGACGATATGGCCGTTCACCTTGGCCCCGATCATCCGGTTTCCCACCGCCGAATGGATGGCATAAGCGAAGTCGATGGCGGTGGCTCCGGCGGGAAGGTTGATCACGTCCCCCCGGGGGGTGAAGGCGAATACCTCCTCCGGGAGAAGATCGCTCTTGATCCCCTGGAGCAGTTCATCCACATCCCCGTTCTCCTGCTGGCTTTCCAGCAGCTGCCGCACCCAGGCCAGACGCTCGTCCAGCTTATCCCGGGTGGTGACCCCCGCCTTGTATTTCCAGTGGGCGGCTACCCCGTACTCGGCGTTCTGGTCCATCTCCCGGGTCCGGATCTGGACCTCGAAGGGGACGGTCTCGTGACCGATGACGGTGGTGTGGAGACTCTTATACCCGTTGGGCTTAGGGGTGGAAATATAATCCTTGAACCGGTTGGGGATGGGATGGTACATATCGTGGATGAGGCCCAGGGCAGTGTAGCACTCGGCCACCGTATCCAGGATGATCCGGACGGCGTAGATATCGTAGATCTCGTCGAATTCTTTCCCTTGCATGAACATCTTCCGGTAGATGCCGTAGACGCTCTTGATCCGGCTCTTGATGGTCATGTGGGAGATGCCGTTGTCCTCCAGATGCTTTTTCACCACCTGGCAGATATTCTCCAGGAAGCTGGCGTCATGGAGGGCCAGCTGCTCGCTGATGTTCTCATACCCTACCGGGTCCAGGTAATGGAGGCTCCGGTCCTCCAGCTCCTCCTTGATGCTGCTGATCCCCAGCCGGTGGGCAATGGGGGCATAGACCTCCATGGTCTCCAGGGCCTTGTCCCGGCGCTTCTGTTCCGGCCAGGCGTCCCCGGTCCGCATATTGTGGAGCCGGTCACAAAGCTTGATGATCATCACCCGCACGTCCTGGCTCATGGCCAGGAGCATTTTCCGCAGGTTTTCCGCCTGCCGTTCCTCCAGGCTGCTGAACTCGATCTTGGTCAGCTTGGTGACCCCGTCCACCAGCAGCGCCACGCTGGGTCCAAAGTCCCGGCTGATCTGGTTCAGGGTGATCTGGGTATCCTCCACCACATCGTGGAGAAGGGCCCCCGCCACACTCTCGCTGTCCATTCCCAGCTCCACCAGGAGCTGCGCCACACTGAGGGGATGGCAGATATAGGGTTCCCCGCTCCGGCGGCGCTGGCCCCCGTGAGCCTTTTCCGCCACCTGGTAGGCCCGGGCGATCATATCCATATCGTAGGGTTTTCCGGTCTCCCGGATCACCTCACACAATTTTTCATAGGTCATTTCCGCCATGGTACATCACTCCTTCTCCTGCAGCCCGGAAAAGATGGGGGCCGCCGTAAGATCCTTTTTTTCCCGGGTAGGGATCACCCGCCAGAACAGCCGTCCCTCCCGGTCCGGCTCCAGGGCAATGAGCCCGGTCTGTTCCAGAGCCGTGAGGCTGACCAGGGTCTTTCCCGCCTGATCGCTCCCCATGGCTGAAAAGAGAGGGCGGAGGTCCTCCCCCCGCACGTTGCCGCCCTGGATCATCCGGTAAAGGGCCACCGTCTGGCTCCGCTGAGGGTGCAGCCCCGCCCGCTGTTCCCGGGTGAGGGGCAGACCGGAGCGGTAGGCCTCAAAGAGGGCAGCCTGGCCGCAGTGGGCGTTGTCCAGCCCGGCAGGGCGAAGCTCCCGGATCCGCACCGAGACCATCTCCCCGTTCTTTCCCTGATAGACGCTGAAGGTGACCGCCCCGTCCACCCGGTCCCCCGGGCGATAGGGCAGGGCCTGGGGGGACATTCCGAACCAGACCCCGTAAAAGCTGACCCCGTCCTGGGAAAGACGGAGGCGGCAGTGTTTTCCCTCACTTACCGGCCAGACCCCTTCCAGAGTGGCGTTCTCCACCAGAAAGGCTGGGGGGGGATTTCCGTTGCCGTAGGGGGCCAGGTAATCCAGGGCCCGCACCTCCTCCAGGTTCACCCGGGACATCCGCACCGGGCAGTCCAGCTCCAGGGCGGGCGGGAGCTGGCTGGGCTGATGTTCCACCGCCCAGCTGTTGAGCCGGCGGCGGAGGACTTCCAGATTGGCCGGTTCCAGGGAGAGGCCCGCCGCCAGGGCGTGCCCTCCGAACCGGGTAAGGAGGTCCCGGCAGGACGCCAGGGCCTCGTACAGATTGAAGCCGGGGATGCTCCTTCCGCTTCCCCTGGCCTCCTCCCCTTTCAGGGTAATGACGATGACAGGCCGCTGGTACTGCTCCACCAGACGGCTGGCCACGATCCCAATGACCCCGGGGTGGTAATTCCTCCCCCAGAGCACCAGGATCCGGTCCTCCAGGCGGTGGGGATTTTCCTCCATCTGGGCCTGGACCTGGGTCATGATCTCCTGTTCCGCCTGCTGGCGGGCGGTGTTCAGCGCCTCCAGCTTTTGGGCCATGGACTGGGCCAGGTCCGGGTCCTCGGTGAGGACCAGCCGGAGGGCCAGCACCGGGTCCTCCATCCGTCCGGCGGCGTTGAGCCGGGGGGCCAGGCCGAAGCTCACCGTCTCGGTGGTCATGGGGCGGTCCCAGAGCCCCGCTTCCTCCAGCAGGGCCACCAGACCGGGGCGGTCGGTGTTCCGCAGCCCGGCCAGCCCCGCCCGGACCAGGGTCCGGTTCTCCCCGGTGAGGGGCATGACATCCGCCACCGTCCCTATGGCGGCCAGGTCCCCGCAGACCTCCATGAGATCCTCCGGGTCCACCCCGTCCAGGGCGGCGCAGAGTTTGAAGGCAACCCCTGCCCCGCAGAGGTACTTAAAGGGGGAGGGATCGTCCCGGCGCATGGGGTCCACCACCGCATAGGCGGCGGGCAGCTCCCCTGCCGGGAGATGATGGTCAGTGATGATAAGATCTATCCCCAGGCTGGCGGCGTAGGCCGCCTCCTCTACCGCAGAGATGCCGTTGTCCACCGTGACGATGAGCCGGAACCCCTTCCGGTGGAGCAGGTCGATGATCCCACGGCTGAGGCCGTAGCCCTCCCCTTCCCGGGTGGGCAGCTTGCACCGGACGTTGGCTCCCATGCTCCGAAGATGGGAGAAGAGAAGGGCGGTGGCGGTGATCCCGTCCACGTCGTAGTCCCCGAAAACCACCATGGGCTCCTGGGTCTCCAGGGCCCGGTGGATCCGCTCCACCGCCCGGTCCATATCCTTCAGCAGGAAGGGATCGCTCATGGGCGGAGCCTCCTCCAGCAGCTGATAGGCCTGCTGGGGGTCCTCCACCTGCCGGGCCACCAGCACCCCGGCCAGCAATTCCGGGGCCCCGATGGCCTGGGCCAACCCTTTCACTTTGGACGGCGCAGGCCGTTTTACATTCCAGGGGCGATACTTCATACCTGCTTGACTCCTAACTGTTTCCAATCTTACTCGAGAGGTGCGTATTCCTCTATGATCTGCTGGGCCATCCGAAGACCATCCACGGCGGCGCTCATGATCCCGCCGGCGTATCCGGCCCCCTCCCCGCAGGGGTAAAGGCCCCGCAAACCAGGGGCCTGGCCCGACTCATCCCGCACCAGACGGACCGGACTGCTGGTCCGGGTCTCCAGTCCTGTGAGGATGGCGTGGGGGGTGGTATACCCCCGAATTTTCCGGTCAAAGGCCCGCAGGCCCTGGCGGAGGCTCTCCCCCAGCTCCTCGGGGAGAAGAGCCCCCAGGTCCGCCGGGGTGACCCCCCGGTCATAGGTGGGAGATACCTCCCTCACCTCCAGGCCGGTCTTTCCTTCCAGGAAGGCGGCCATATGGCTGGCCGGGGCACGGTACGCCCCGCCTCCGGCGGCAAAGGCGGCCTGTTCCAGCTGCCGCTGGAAGGCGATGGCCCGGGCGGGGTCCTGGCCGAAATCTCGGCCGTCCACGCTGACCACCACCGCCGCATTGGCGTTCTTTCCGTCCCGGGCGTGGTAGCTCATCCCGTTGGTGACCAGGGCTCCCTCCTCGCTGGCGGAGGCTACCACCTGACCCCCGGGACACATACAGAAGGTGTAGACACACCGCCCGTTTTCCAGCTGCTGGCTCAGCTGGTATTCCCCCTTGGGCAGGGCGGGATGGCCCGCCGCCTGATGGTAAAGGGCCTTGTCGATCTCCGTTTGAAGGTGTTCCGCCCGGAATCCCACGCTGAAGGGCTTGCAGACCAGGTCCAGCCCGGCCCGGGAGACCATCTCAAACACATCCCGGGCGGAATGTCCCACCGCCAGGATACACACTTCGCAGGGGACGGGGCCCCGGGTGGTGTTCACCCCGGTGAGAGCCCCGCTTTTCACTTCCAGTCCGGTGAGCCGGGTGTGGAACCAGACCTCTCCCCCCAGAGAGAGGATCTCCTCCCGGATGGAGGTGATGACCCCCCGGAGGAGATCGGTGCCCAGGTGGGGCTTCTGCCGGATGGCGATCTCGGCGGGAGCCCCGTGTTCCAGGAAGGTCCGGGTAACAAAGCTGCACCGGCCGTCTCCGATCCGGGTGGTGAGCTTCCCGTCACTGAAGGTGCCGGCGCCCCCTTCCCCGAACTGGATGTTGCTCTCCGGGTCCAGCTGTCCTGTGGCGCTGAAGCGGGCCACATCCGCCACCCGCTGGTCCATGGGCGCTCCCCGTTCCAGCACCAGGGGGCGGTACCCCTTCCGGGCCAGAAGGAGGGCGGCAAAAAGTCCCGCCGGGCCAAAGCCGCAGACCACCGGGCGGTGGGCCAGGGGTTTGGTGCCCAGGGGGATGACCAGGGGCTGGGGCTGTTCCACCGCCACCCCGGGCCTGCCTACGAACCGCAGTTCCTGTCCCGGCTCCTTCAGGGTGACGGCGATGGTGTAGACCAGCTTGGGCTGGCCGTGGCGGGCATCCACCGACAGCCGGGCCAGGTCCCAGCGGGCTGCCCGGCCGGGGCGGATCCCCAGAATCTTAAATGCCTCTGCTGCCGCATCCTCCCGGGAACGGGAAAGGGGCAGCCGAATCCCCCGTACCAGGATCATTGGTCTACCTGGACGGTGGCGGTGTAGTTCCCCACCGCAAAGATGCGGGAGGAGGAGGGCACCACGATCTGGACCGGGATGTTCTGCTGGCCGCCGGTGACATTAATGTCCTCGCCCAAAATCTGGGCTTCCACCTGGGTGGAGGAGATCTGTTCCAGCTCCTCCTTCGGGCCGATGAGGGTGACCGACCGGATCTTATTGGTGACGATGGTGACCGAGCCTTCCACGGCGGAGTTCACCACCCGAATATTGCTCACATCCACCGTCTTTTCGGCCAGGCCTTCGGTTTCAAAGGTAAGGTTGACGGCGGTGATCCCCTCCTGGCTGATAAGGCCGGTGGGAAGCTGGAGGGCCAGGGGATAGCTCTTCCCCAGCTGGAAGGTGGACAGGTCAAAGCTGGCCACGCTGATCTCGGTGAGGCCGGACAGGGTCTTTTCCGGGCCGGCCACCAGAAGGGTCTCCTGATCCAGATGGTAGCTGAGGGAGGAGATATCAAAGCCGGTAGGCACGTTGATGAAATTGATGGTGAGGGGCAGTTCCTTCACCTGATAGATCTGGAGGATCACTTCGGCGGTGTAGGCGCTGAGGCTGGTGTATTCCAGGTCCAGAGGATTTCCGTCGGCATCCTGGGCCTCCAGGGGGGCATCCACCGTGACGGTGGCGTTGAGGGGCTGTTCCTGGGGAGGAACATGAGCCACGATCTTGTCGATCTTGGCCACCTCCTCCTCGGCGCCCCGGACGGTGACCTCCACCGGGTTGGCCACCATCCGGTTGAGGATATACCCCTGGGCCGGCTGGACCTCCTGGCTGTCAATGGTGACGGTCATGGTCTTTTCATCCACCGTGGCAAAGACCACGTCCACGGTGCGGTCGCTGTCCACTATGGTGGGCTGCACCGAGGCGAACTGGCTGCCCACCATCTCCACAATGAGGTTGAGGGTAGTTTCCCCGCTTCCCCGGACGCTGCTGTAATCGGGATAGACCACAAAGTCATCGGCGTGGATCTGCCCCAGGGTGATACCGCTGCCGGAGAATTTCACCGTCACCTGCTTCTGGGGCTGGTTGACGATCTCCACCCCCAGGGCATCGTAGGCGGCGGTATTGTAGTTGAAGTTTACATAGGCGGTCATTTCGGTGCTGGTGTTCTTGTCGTAATTCATGGTCACCACCAGCCAGGCGGCCACGGCTACCAGGAAGGCAATCAGCCAGTTCCGCAGGTCCTCGTTGATGTGGACCTCCTTGAGGCGGTCCCGGACCGCCGACCAATCATGCTTTTTCATTCTTTTTCCTCCAGGGAAGAAGGGTAGTTTTCTGGGCCGGGGTTTCCTCCCGGGGGATCAGTTCGGTCTCCAGCATACTGTACAGCTTCTGCCGGTCCAGGCGGCGCATAAGCACCCCTTCCCGGGTCATGGAGATGATCCCGGTCTCCTCACTGACCACCACGCAGATGGCGTCGGAGTTTTCGCTCATTCCCAGGGCGGCCCGGTGGCGGGTGCCCATGTCCTTCCCGATCTGCAGGTTGTTGGAGAGGGGAAGCACACAGCCCGCAGCCACCAGCTCCCCGTCTCGGATCACCACCGCTCCGTCGTGGAGGGGGGTGCCTTCGTAGAAGATGGTCCCCAGCATTTCCGAGTTCACATCGGCGTGGAGGGGGGTGCCGGTGCGGATGATCTCACTCAGATTGGTGCCCCGCTCCAGGACGATGAGGGCCCCGGTGTGGGTATCACTGAGCTGTTCCGCTGCATCGCAGATAGCCAGGATGGCCGCCTGCCATTTGCCCCGGACCCCTTCGTCCATCTTTCCCCGCTGGTGGATGATCTGGCTCACCCACTGCTCGGTGCGGCCCATCTGTTCCAGGGCTCGGCGCAGCTCCGGCTGGAAGAGGACCACCAGGGCCAGGATTCCCACCTGGAGCAGGCTGTTCAGGACAAAGCGGACGGTACGGAGATTGAAGATCTCGGACAGGGTCAGGATGGCCACCAAGACCAAAGCTCCCTTGGCCACCTGCCCCGCCTGGGTCTTCCGGACCATCCCCATGAGCATATAGACCAGCACCGCAATGATGAGGATGTCGATCCAGTCGGAGGGGCCGCTGGCCCGGAAATTATTGATGATGGCACCGAAAATATTGTTGTTTTCGATCCCGGAAAAAAGTGTGTTCATTTCCCAGCCTCCCTTATGCCAGCAAAGCCACCGCATGAACGGCGATGCCCAGTCCCTGGCCGGTGAAGCCCAGCTTCTCCTCGGTGGTGGCCTTGACGCTGACCTGGGAGACCTCCAGCCCCAGGGCGGCGGCCAGGTTCTCCCGCATGGCCTGGATATGGGGGGCCAGCTTGGGAGCCTGGCAGAGGATGGTGCTGTCGATGTTCTGGATGGTCAAGCCCTGTTCCTGAACCAGCCGGGCCACGTGGCGGGTCAGTTCCAGGCTGTCCGCCCCCTTGTAGGCGGGGTCAGTGTCGGGGAAATGCTTCCCGATATCCCCCAGGGCGGCAGCCCCCAGCACCGCATCCATGACGGCGTGGGCCAGCACATCCGCATCGGAGTGGCCCAAAAGCCCCTTCTCATAGGGGATCTTCACGCCCCCCAGGATCAGGTCCCGGCCCTCCACCAATTTATGCACATCATAGCCATGTCCAATCCGCATTTTCTTTTCCTCCGGCAGGTCTTCCCTGGTGGTGATTTTGTAGTTGGCGTAGTCTCCCGGGGTCAGGGTCACCGGGTAGCCGGTCAGCTCCAGCAGGCTGCAATCGTCGGTGACAGCCGCAGCCTTCCCCGGATCCAGCTTTTCCAGTGCCTCTATGTAGAGTGCCCTGTCAAAGCACTGGGGGGTCTGGACCCCGAACAGGAGGGACCGGTCGGGGGTAGTCTCCACCTTCCCCTCCCGGGCCACCTTGATGGTGTCCTTCACCGGGACGGCGGGGGCAGCAGCCCCGGTCCGGGCGGCAGCCTCCAGGGCGGCGGTGATGACCTGCTCCGACACAAAGGGCCGGGCAGCGTCATGGATGGCCACCAGCTCCCCCCGGGCGGCCCGGACTCCGTTCTCCACACTGTGAGCACGGGTGTCTCCCCCATGGACCAGGGCCACGGTCTTCCGGCACCGGGCCGCCGCCTGGCGGGCCAGGGCCTCGTTCTTTCCGTAGACCAGCACCAGCTGGTGGACGAGGGGATGCCGGTCAAAGGCCAGGAGGCTTTGTTCCAGCACAGTTTGTCCGCCCAGGTCCCAGGCCAGCTTGTCAAAGCCCATTCGGGTGCTGCTCCCTCCGGCCACGATGACGGCGGTCACCTGTTTCTCCATAAAAAAGACACCCCCAATTTACAATAACTCATCGTCTATTATACTATAAGGCCGGAAAAAAATCCACCCGTAACCCGGGCCGCCTTCTCCTTTTTTCAGCAGAAAAGGAGAAGAGCGGCACCGCCTCTCCTGGGGCCTGTGCCGCTCTTCTCCTTTTGGTCCTTCCGTCCTGTTCACGGATCCGGAAACCATACCTCTCCTTTGCGTTTTCTCTCCCTTTGCCGGGTCATCCGATCCGGCGCTTTTTATCCAGCCGCATCTTGTCGGCGATCATGGCGATGAACTCGCTGTTGGTGGGTTTTCCCCGAAGGTTGTGGATGGTATACCCGAAATAGCTGTTCAGGGTATCCACGTCTCCCCGGTCCCAGGCCACCTCGATGGCGTGGCGGATGGCCCGCTCCACCCGGCTGGGGGTGGTGCCGTTCTGTTTGGCGATCTGGGGATACAGCCGCTTGGTGACGGCGTTGATGTACTCCGGGTCCTCCATGGTGAGGAGGATGGCATCCCGCAGGAACTGGTATCCCTTAATATGGGCAGGCACCCCGATCTGGTGCAGGATCTCGGTGACCGTCACTTCGTCGTTCCCGGTATGGGCCGCCGGAGCCGGGGCTGCCGCCCCCACCACCCGGGCGGCCAGCACCTCCTGGTCAAAGGGTTTCACAAACAGGTAGGCAAACCCTTCATCCAGCAGCTGCTGCTCCATCTGCTCACTCTGGAAGGCCCCGGTAACGAAGAAGGTAGTTCCCTCCCCCATCCGCTCCTCATACCGCCGCTTGATGGTGATGGCATCCAGCCCCGGCATAAAGGCATCCAGCAGCACCGCATCCGGGCACAGTTCCAGCATTTTGTCCAGTATTTTGGTTCCTTCCCGCTCGCATACCGTCACCGATACCCCTTTCTGCTCCAGGGCGGCCCGGCAAAGAGCGGTGGTTTTGGCTCCTGTATCTGACATCAAAAATTTGATCTTATCCATCTCTCTGTCCTCCAGTCATTTGTTTTCCCTCAACATTGGAAATATTACCATATTTTTCCATTTCGTTCAAGAGGCTGGAGCCAAATAATTTCCAGATTTTTCCAATTCTTTTTGACAGCCTTCGTGGGACTTTGCAGAAAAAGAGGCCCTTCAGCCAGCCTGAGCCAGCTGCAGGGCCTGCTCCGCCATGGTCTGGGCGAAGATGCCATATCCCCGGGTGGGGTCGTTCACCAGCACATGAGTGACCACCCCCACCAGCATCCCGTCCTGGATGAGGGGGGAGCCGCTCATCCCCTGCAATATTCCCCCGGTCTCTTCCAGAAGGCGGGGGTCGGTGACCTTGACCACCATGTTCCGGTTGGGGTCTCCCTCCAGCAGGGAGACCTTCTCGATCTCCACCTGGTAGAGCTGCGGGGTCTCCCCCTGGATGGTGGTGTACATTCTGGCGGCGCCGGTGTGGACCTCCTGGCGGTTTGCTACCGGGTAAGAGACCCCGCCGGCCAGGACTTCGAGGGCACCATAGACTCCGGTATCCCCATTTTTTAAAATGGAACCCAGGTCGGTATCCTGGAAGGTGCCCTGGAGCTGCCCGGGCAGGCCCGGATTGCCCCGCTCCCAGCCTGTGATGGTGACCCGGGCAGCAGTGCCCGAGGAGAGGCTGACCTGCTGGCCGGTGTCACTGTCGCTGATGGGATGGCCCAGTCCGGCGAAGATGCCGCTGTCTGGCAGGTAGAAGCTCATGGTGCCGATTCCGGCAGAGGAATCCCGCACCCACATACCGGCCCGCCACCGGTCCACCGAGCTGTCCAGCACGGCGGTGAGGCTGGCGGTGTGGAGGGTCCCGTCCCGGGAATATTCCAGTTCCACCGTCTTCCCCGCCGCCCGGCCGATGGCCTGGGACAGTTCCTGGTTGGAGCTGACCTTCTCCCCGTCCGCCTCCAGGATCAGGTCCCCCATCCGGAGGCCGGCATCCTTGGCCGGATTGCAGCTGCCCTGCCCCGTGACCACATCCGAAAAGCCCACCACCAGGGCCCCCTGGGAGAACATTTTAATGCCAAAGGGGGTACCGCAGACCTGCACCTGGGTGCGAGGAGTCTGGACCTCCCGCACCGTTTTCACCGGCAGGAGCCCCCATATTGCCAGGGTAGTGTTCCGGCTGG
>CALXEN010000147.1 GCA_944387325.1 uncultured Clostridia bacterium
TCATCTCATAGTTGGTGATTCCCTGGTCCGGGAGCAGGTCCTGCCGGTACTGCTCCCGGGTGAGCAGGAAGCTGGATCGGAAGTTCGCTTGCCGGGACCACTGGGCCTCCAGGGGTACCAGGTCCTCTACCGTCAGGGGAAGAGGGTCGTCGTAGATGTCAAAAACGTACCCATCCCGGGTGTAGCTGCCCACCGGCTGGCTTTCCACTTTTTCCGGGATGACCCCGCTGATCCCCAGCCAGAATCCACCGCCCAGTAAAGCCAGGGTCAGCACCACCGCTGTGACGGTGGTCACCGTCCGATTGAAAGTGCGGCCGAACCCCGCCTTTTTCAAAAGGCCCATAAGGGCGGTGACCACCATCATCAAAAGGACCATCCCCGCCACCCAGAGGAGGATGAGCAGGGAGCTCTCCGCCAGCCCTGCCATGGAACAGACCAGCAGCAGGATGGCCAGCACCGTCAGCCCTGCCTCCACCCAGAGGGAGGACCGGGGCGGCAGGAAGGCCTCCTTCTCCAGAGCGTCCCGGGCGGCCCGTTTCAGCCAGAGCAGGTCCCGGCAGGTGCCCCAGAGGTAGAGAAGGAAAAGCACCACCCAGCAGGGCAGGGCGAAAAGGTGGTAGTTGCTGGAAAGAAACTCCACCGGGTCCCGGCCCAGGTCCCAGAGCTGTCTGAAAATATAAAACCCGCAGAGGAAGGCCATGGTCAGCCGGGAAGGCAGTTCCCGGCGATTGTAGGCCTGCCGGACCGCCTCCACCTGGAGCACCGGATCGGTGTCAATGGGGACGGCGTCCTCTCTTGCAGTGTAAAAGACCTGGGCCACGTCCCGCCGGACCGCCAGCTGCCACCCGTCCCGGGCGCAGAGTGCTTCCCGGTCCAGCTGGCCCCGGGTGGGGCCGGAGTCGTAGGGGGATGCGGTGGGATAATAGGTGACCCAGAACCGCAGCTTCCGGGGTTCCATCTTCTCATAGGTCCAGAAAAAATTCCCCATCTTCCGGATCATCCATCCCTGGGCGGCCATGGCCTCCAGCTTTTTCACAATGGCCTGCTGATCCCACAGGCCCAGAAAGTTCAGCTGTTTCTTTGTTTCCTTCATGGTGCTTCCTCCTCTCCCGTCACCCGCCGGTAATCTTCCACCTGGGCGCAGATCCGCCGGTATTCCTCCTCCAGCATTTCCTCCCCTTTGGGGGTGATCCGGTAGCTGCGGCTCCTGCCCGAGATCCTGGTCTCCCGGATGATCCCCTGGGCCTGGAACTGCTCCAGAAGGTCATACAAGGTCCCCGAGCCGATGGTCACCCGGCCCCCGGTGAGGGCCCGGATCTCTTCCAGGATATCCACCCCTCGCTGCTCCCGCCGCAGGGCCAGAAGGATATAGAACATCTGCTGGGTCAGGGTCTTGAACCGCTCCCTGGGCATGGCCGGGCCTCCTTTCTCGATATTCGAGATTCTTTGATTTCATTATATTCTCGAATATCGAGAACGTCAAGAAAAGAGGGTTGGATTTTCTCTTTTTCACAAAGGTTTCCGGGGTTTTAAACAAAAAAAGCCCGCCGGCTTTTACACCGGCGGGCGGGATTTCAGATCTTTACAGCTGGGTCATCCAGAGACCGTGGAGGTTGCAGTAGGCGTATACCTCCCCCTGGGTCTGGCCGTCCAGGTGGAACACTGCTTCCGGCTTTTCACCGGGGGCCAGGTCACGGCGCTGGACCCCGACAGGGGTGACCAGGGCGATCCACTGGATGTAATGCTCCTCCAGCATGGGGTGATCCACCGCACCCACATTCACCCGAAGGATATCCCCCTCCCGGGAGAGGACGGGCAGGTGCTTTTCGCCGCTGGCTTCCACCGTGTTGGGGACCAGCTTTTCCATCTTTTCACCGCAGCAGATGACGGGGACGCCGCTGTTGTGGACCATCTCCACCAGATTGCCGCAGTGGCGGCAGATGTAAAACTCGGTGTTCATAAAATGACACTCCTCATCTTAGTAGTTGGCTGCGTGGACCTCAAAGTAGGCCTGGGGATGTTTGCAGACGGGGCAGACCTCAGGGGCCTCGGTGCCCACCACAATATGGCCGCAGTTCCGGCATTCCCAGATGGTGACGCCGCTCTTCTTGAATACCTCCATGGCCTCCACATTGTGGAGAAGGGCACGGTACCGTTCCTCGTGGGTCTTTTCAATGGCGGCCACGCCACGGAACTGCTGGGCCAGTTCATGGAAGCCTTCCTCGTCGGCCTCCCGGGCCATCCGGTCATACATATCGGTCCACTCGGCGTTCTCGCCTTCGGCGGCATGGAGCAGGTTCTCGGCGGTATCGCCCAGCTCGCCCAGCGCCTTGAACCAGAGCTTGGCGTGCTCCTTCTCGTTGTCGGCGGTCTTGAGGAAGAGGGCGGCGATCTGCTCGTACCCGGCCTTCTTGGCTACGGATGCGAAGTAGGTGTACTTGTTCCGGGCCTGGGACTCACCTGCAAAGGCCTCCCACAGGTTTTTCTCGGTCTTGGTGCCGGCGTAGGGATTCTTGGCGGGAGCGATCTTCACCATCTTATCGGCCCCCTGATGGCAGACGGGGCAGGTGAAATCCTGGGGCAGAGGGCCCTCATGAATGTAACCACATACGCTGCATTTCCACTTTTCCATAATTATTTTCCTCCTTTAGTTCTGTTCTTGATTTTCCTATGGGCATGGTCTCTTCCCCGAGGGAAGAAAGCCTTGTATCCGTCGGTGGGAAAAGCGCTCTGGAAGAACGCCCCTCCGCTATGGTCATACTACCACACAGGGCGGAAGGAATCTGTGACTTTATCACCTTTTCCCCGGTAAAGAGGGAAAGGCCCTCCTCCTCTTATCTTACACCTGGAAGGCCTCAAAAGTCAACGATTGACAGAAAAAGTCCCACATGGTATCTTGAGGGTAAATTGTTTTAAAAGGAGGACCGGTCATGAATTCCATTGCCCCCTATTTTCCCATCTGGAACCAGCTGACCGCCCGCCAGCAGGAACAGCTTTCCGGGGCGGCCATCCGCCGCTCTCTCCCCAAGGGGACGATTCTCCATGGAGGGGTGGACCAGTGTACCGGGCTCCTCCTGATCGAATCAGGCCAGCTGCGGGCCTATGCCCTGTCGGACCAGGGGCGGCAGATCACCCTCTACCGGCTTTTTGACCGGGATATCTGCCTCATGTCCGCCTCCTGCATGGTACGGAGTCTTCAGTTTGATGTGACCATCCAAGCGGAAAAGGACACCCAGGTCATTCAGATCCCCTCCGAGACATATAAAACGGTGATGGAGGCGTCCGCTCCCCTGGCCAACTACACCAACGAGATCATGGCCAGCCGGTTCACCGACGTCATGTGGCTGATGGAGCAGGTCATGTGGAAAAGCCTGGACCGTCGGCTGGCGGAGTTTCTGCTGGAGGAATCCGCCCTGGAAAACACCCAAAAGCTCCGGATCACCCACGAGACCATCGGGGAGCACCTGGGCAGCGCCGGGGAGGTCATCACCAAGATGCTCCGGTACTTCCAGAGCGAGGGGATGGTAAAGCTGTCCCGGGGGCTGGTGGAGCTGACCGACCCGGACAAGCTGGAGGAGCTGCGGGACCGCAGCTGAACAGAGAACAGAGAAAAGCACCTGAGGAAGCGCTCCTCAGGTGCTTGTTTTTTTGCTTCTACTCCCGGGGCAGTTCCAGGCCGCAGGGAGCGGCCTGTTCCGTCAGACAGCGGTCCCGGGCCAGGGCGGCGTAATGGCCGTACCCGCCGGCGAAGTTGCTGGTCTCCCAGCCCAGCCCCGACAGGATCCGGCAGGCTAAATAGCTCCGCAGGCCGCTTTGGCAGATCAGATAGACCGGCCGCCCGGCGGAGAGTTCCCCTGCCCGCTGCCGAAGTTCATCCACCGGAATGTTGATAAATCCGGGGATATGCCCCTGGGCATACTCTTCCTCCGTCCGCACATCCAGAAGCGTCACCTTGGGATCTTCCTGAAGGGCAGGCAGTTCTTCCGGGCCCCACTGGCGGACCAGCCCCCGGAGGAGGTTTTCCCCCATGAAACCGGCCATATTCACCGGGTCCTTGGCGGAGGAATAGGGCGGCGCATAGGCCAGGTCCAGCTGGGCCAGCTCCTCCATGGTCATTCCCGCCCGGATGGCGGTGGCCAGCACATCCAGCCGTTTGTCCACCCCGTCCCGTCCTACGATCTGGGCGCCCAGGACCCGGTGGCTCTCCCGGTCAAAGACCACCTTCAAGGTCATGGTCTTTCCCCCGGGATAGTACCCGGCGTGGTTCAGGGGGGAGAGGATGACCTGGTCAGCCTGGTAAAGGTCCTTGGCAGTGCGGAA
>CALXEN010000148.1 GCA_944387325.1 uncultured Clostridia bacterium
TGTTGTGTACCGGGCTGAGGGTATAGCTGATACAGCCCTGAACATGAGCCCCTTCCTTGTTGGCGGCCTTGATGGCAGTCTGAAGGTTCCGGGGATCGTTGAGGGCGTCGAAGATCCGGAGGATATCGATGCCGTTTGCCACCGACTTCTGGACGAAATACTCGACCGCGTCGTCGGCGTAGGGGCGGTAGCCCAGCATATTCTGGCCCCGGAAGAGCATTTGCAGTTTCTGGTGGGGCAGTTCCTTCCGCAGGATCCGCAGACGGTCCCAGGGATCCTCGTCCAGGAACCGGATGCAGCTGTCAAAGGTCGCTCCGCCCCAGCACTCCACGGAAAAATACGGGATTTTGTCCATTTCAGGGAGAATGGGCCGCATTTCATCCATGGTCATCCGGGTGGCCAGAAGGGACTGATGGGCGTCCCGCAGGACGACCTCTGTGATTTTTACAGGTTTTGCCACGGTTCTCACCTCTATTCTCAGTTCAGGGTCACCAGCACGTCGCCGGAGTTGACCACATCCCCCTTGTTGCAGTTGAGGGAGGCCACGGTGCCGTCCTGAGGTGCCACGATCTCGTTCTCCATCTTCATGGCCTCCAGAATGACCAGGGTCTGGCCGGCAGTCACCTTCTGACCGGGGGCCACCTTGGTATCCAGGATGTTTCCGGGCATAGGTGCAGTAACAGTTACGGCACCGGCGGCAGCCTTGGGGGCAGCGGCCTTGGGAGCGGGAGCAGCGGCTTTGGGGGCAGCAGCTGCGGGAGCAGGAGCTGCACCGGTGGCTACTTCCTCCACCGTTACATCATAGGGGGTACCGTTGACAGTGATATTGAAATGTTTCATGGGATGATTCCTCCTTATTATTCCTCAAGACCGGTTACAGGGGCATATTGCCGTGCTTCTTGGGCAGGCGGCTCCCCCGCTTGGTGGCCAGCATATCCAGGGTGAAGGCCAGGGTGTCCCGCAGGGCAGCGGCGTCACAAGCCAGATCGGCCAGACCTGCCTCCACGGCAGCCTGGGCGCCGCACTTCTCCTGGGCATAGGTGCGGGCGGCAGCATCGATGGCGGACTGGATGTTTGCACTGGAATCCAGAGCCTCCTTCTCCAGAACGCTGACAGCCACTTTAGGATCCACGGAGCTGACCACACAGCCCTCCACAGCCAGCCGGAAGTCTCCCTGGGCCAGGCTCATGTAAACAGGGCCTACCGCCTGACCGGCCAGGACAGTGACCCGGACGGTGGTGGCGTCCCCATAGGTGGCCATGAGGCGGGCAGCCTCCCGCACACCGCCGGACACGTCCTCGGTGGTGCTGGCCTTGAAGCCCTGGGTGTTCACCAGGGTGACCACCGGGATGCTGTAAGCGTCGCAGAAGCGGACGAACCGGGCGATCTTGGAAGCACAATTGTGGCAGATCTTCTCCCCAGGGATGACCAGCCCCACAGTATTCCCGTTCAGGGTGCCCAGAGCGGTGAGGGCCTTCTTTCCGAAGCCGGAATAGAGCTGGATCATGCTGTCCTGGTCCAGAAGAGACCCGGCCGCCTTCAGGGGATCCCCGCCGGCATAAACCTGGGCGGGAGCCTCGAACTCAAAGACCGAGGGAGAAGCCAGGTTGTTGGAGGGAAGCAGCCCTACCAGATGGGCTGCCAGGGAGGCCGCCTCCAGGGCGTCCTTGGCCAGGCAGCTGACCACCCCGGCCTTGGCTGCCAGTTCCCCGCTGCCGGCCTGAGCACAGGCATCCCCGGCGGCGGCGCTGGTGAAGGGCGAGGTGAAGAAGAGCTCCCCGTCCTGGGCCATGATGCAGAGGTCAGCCCCGGCGGCGCAGAGTGCTGCGGAACCGGCACATACCCCGGTGACCACGGCGATCTGGGGCACCACCCCGGACAGCCGGGCGATCTTTTCGGTAAGCTGGGCGTAGGCAGCCAGAAGATCCAGCCCCTCCTCCAGCACGGCGCCGGTGGAGTCATAGAAGGTAACCACAGGGTTTCCGGTCTGGGCTGCCAGGTCCAGCACCTTGCTGTTTTTCTGCAGGTCCTTCACTGTCACAGCGCCCCCTGCCTGAGCCACTGCATAGACCGGCTGGCCGTTGGCCGTGCCGTAAGCGGCGGTCACTCCGCCCTGTGCGAACAGGACCGAATAAACGCCGTCGTCAAAAAAGTTTGCAAGGATCTGGTCCTTGCCCGGTTTCTTTGAAGCCATTTTGGAAACCCCTCCTATTTCTGTATCGGGACCGGCCTTTCCTCGCAAAAAAGGAAGGCCGACTTCACTTCAGTATACATTATACAAAATCCCCCCTCGAGAAACAAGGGGGGATTTATACAAAAAACAAAATTTTTGCAGGTTTATCTGGGCTTTTTGGCACTCTTGCCGGGGCGGTGTTCCTTCCGCCGGGCGGCCCGAGCCTCCGCCTCCAGGCTCCGCTGGCGGTCAATTCCCTTCTTGGCGGCAGCCCGCAGGGCGTTCACCTCGCTGTGCTTCAGCATCCGGTATTCCCCGGGCTGGAGCATTCCCAGCTTGACGGCCCCTTCGCTGGTCCGCTTCAGACGGATCACCTCCAGGCCCACCGCCTGGCACATCCGGCGGATCTGCCGGTTCTTCCCTTCCTTGATGGTCATTTCCAAAACCGTCCGCTCCGGCTCATCGGTGACCACATTGATGACGGCGGGCGCCGTCATCCCATCCTCCAGCAGGACTCCCTGGGAGAGCTGGACGATCTGCTCCTCGGTGGCATGGGGACGCACCGTCACCCGGTAGAGCTTGGAGACCCCGTGGGAGGGGTGCATGAGAAGATGGGCAAAAGCCCCGTCATTGGTAAAGAGGAGAAGGCCCTCGCTGTCCCGGTCCAGCCGGCCAATGGGAAAGACCCGCTGGGGCACATCTTTCAAAAGGTCCATGACTTTTTTCCGGCCCTGCTCGTCCCGTACGGTGGTGATGTATCCCCGGGGCTTGTGGAGCATGAGATACACATATTCTTTCTTTTTGGGGAAGCGGATGGTCTTTCCGTCCACGCTGAGCAGGTCCTTGGCGGGGTCCATCTTGTCCCCCAGTTTGACCGGGTGGCCGTTCACCTTGACCCGGCCCTCCAGAATGATCTGCTCGGCGGCCCGGCGGGAGCACATTCCCTGGTCGGCCATCAGCTTTTGGATTCGTTCCTCTGCCATGATTTACTCCTGTACTGTCTCTTTGTCCTGGTCCCTGCCGGGCTTTTTGCCGATCCCCAGCCGGTCCAGCAGCTCGGGGATCATCATGATGGCCCGGTCGGTAAGGCTGCTGCCCTCCGCCAGCTGGATTGTCCGGACATTCCCGTCCTTGATGACCAGGAAGGCCACCGGGCTCATGGAGACCCCGGCGCCGCTGCCGCCCCCGAACAGGTCCTTGGGGGATTTGCTGCCGATATCGCTGCCGCCGCTGGCAAAGCCGAAGGTCACCCGGGAGACCGGGATGATGGTGGTGCCGTCCTGCATGGTGATGGGGTTCCCGATGATGGTATTGGAGTCCGCCATCTCCCGGATCTTTTCCATGGTCAGGGCCATGAGATCGTTGAGATGATTGGTCTTCTGTTCCGCCATAACAATTCTCCTTTATTCGTCTTTAGGCCACTTGAGCCGGAATAAGACCCACAAGATAATTACTACTATTATAAACAGGTGGGTGGTAATTTTACAAGAGAAATATTCAATTTCCCCCTGTTCTCCCGTGAAATCCGGTTCCAGCCGGATCCGCTTTGCCTCCAGATGACAAAGATTCTGGAGCAGGGCAAGGGTGCCGTAGATCAGGGCGGAGACCCGACCGTAGGTGATGGCCGTATCCGCCGCCTCCCGGCAATGGACGGGAAGGACCAGCTCCAGGTCATAGATCCGCAGGGCTCCCAGCACCTTCCGGATGATGGGTCCTGCCATTCCCAGCAGCCGCCGGATCAGAGGCCAGGGAAGTTCCCCTACCCCCAGTTCCTTCTCCGGCCGGAGCGCCGGTTTCTCAGGCGAAGCCTTGGCCTGGCCTGCGGAAGCCTGAGATTTCGTCGCCGCTTTATCACCCGTTTCGGGTGGCCTTTTTATCTCTTCCCTTTTGGTGGGAGGAAGCTGGAGAGAAGCCGGCAATTCCTCCCTTTTTTCCTCTTTTTTAGGGGGAATGGGAGGTTTTTCTGTTATTTTCCCACCCGTTTCGGGTGTTTTTGCCGTTTTCGATTCTTGGGACGTTGATTCCGTTTTCTTCTTTTTCCTGGCCTTTTCCTTTTTCTGCGGGAAAGGATAGACCTTCAGCTCCACCGGCCCCACCTTGGCATAGAGAGCCGGGTGGCGGCGGGCAATCTCTCCCCGCACCCCCACCGGAATGGCCAGGATAAGGATCACCAGCCCCAATAGCACCAGGAGGATGATCCCGATAATCTTCAACAGGAGGAATACCACACCCAGCATGGCGCTCTCACTCCTCCCCTTCCGGGACCTGGTCCGTCATGGTGGTCTGGACCGGGCCCTCCTCCCGGGGCTCCTCCAGGATGTCCTCGTGGAGCCGGGGCAGCTGACTGATGTTCTCAATGCCGAAGGTCCGCAGGAAGGTATCGGTGGTCTTGAAGGCGATGGGCCGGCCCGGCAGATCCAGGCGGCCAGCCTCCTCCACCAGTCCCCGCTCTGCCAGCCGGGTGACCAGGGTGCTGCTGTCGATCCCCCGGACCTGTTCGATGAAGCTGCGGCTCACCGGCTGGTTGTAGGCGATGATGGCCAGCACCTCCATGGCGGCCTGGGAGAGGGGCACGTTCTTTCTCTTGTCCAGCAGGGTCTTTACCGGCTGGGCAAACTGGTCCTTGGTGGCCAGCTGCCACCGGTCCTCCAGCTGGAGGAGCTGAAGGCCGCTCTCGGGGCGAGCGTACTCCTCCTTCATCTGCTGGAGCAAATCCTCCACCAGGTAGGTCTGAAGAGGGATGGCCTCTCCCAGCTTTTCTGCCGTCACCGGCTCTCCGCTGGCAAAGAGGAGAGCCTCCACCACCGGGCGATATTCTTTCAGGTTCATACCTCGTTCTCCTCCTGCCGGGGATTCTTTCCCCGTTTGATGTTGAGGCTCTCGTCCTCCTGGATGGTCATCCGACCTGCCCGCACCAGCTCCAGCAGGGCCAGGAAGGTGGCCACCGTCTCGCTGCGGCTCCGGCTGTCCTGAAACAGGTCCTTCAGCCGGTGGACCCGTCCGGTGGTCAGGCCTCGGAGCAGATGGATGACCCGGCTGGCCACCGACACAAAGGGGGCAGTGACCAGAGGCTCGAACCGTTCCGGCTGGGGCTCCTGTTTCCGGACGCTCCGGCCCATGAGGTTGTTCCAGGCCTTCTCCAGTTCCAGGGGAGAATGATGGAGCCGGTAGGTCATGTCCGGCTCCACCTCCAGGGGCTGGCGCACCGCCCGCCAGGTGCTCTCCTGCATCTGGCGCATCTGGGCGGCGATCCGCTTGCAAAGGTCATATTCAATGAGCTGGCCCTGGAGCTCGGCCTTGATCCGCTGGGCCTCCTCGCTGCGGGGCAGGAGGAGGATGCTCTTCATCTGGACCAGTTGGGCCGCCATCTCAATGAACTCGCTGGCCACCTCCAGCCGGTCCTGTTCCAGGGTATTGATGACCGCTGTATACTGGTCGATGAGTTCCAGGATGGGGATATTGTGCAGGTCCATCTTGTTTTTATGGATGAGGTGGAGGAGCAGGTCCAAGGGCCCCTCAAAGTCCTCCAGATGGAAGGTCAGGATCTCCATATATGCTGTTTCCGTTCTTTCCTTTTAAATATAATATCCGGCGGTCCGGCCCAGCAGGATGGGGTCCAGGAACCCGGTCCCCTTGACCAGGAGCTCCCACACCCAGTTGTTGAGGATGGCCAGAGGGGTATCCAGCAGGCCGAACCAGACCACAAAGAAGATGGCCAGCATGATATACCGCTCATACTCCATAATCTTGAAGTAGGTGTGGGAAGGCAGAAATACGGTGGCCACTCGGCTGCCGTCGAAGGGGGGCACCGGCAGCAGATTAAAAACGGTGAGGGAGATATTGATGCTGATAAAGACCGACAGTCCCACCAGGACCAGGTCCGCCGAGGCAAGGCCATTCCCCTTGTAGTAGACCAATTTGTAAGCAATCATCCCCAGGTAGGCCAGAAGCAGGTTCATGGCCGGGCCCGCCGCTGCGGTAATGGCCATCCCCGCCTTGGGGTTTTTGAAGTTCCGCACATTGGTAGGCACCGGTTTGGCCCAGCCGATCCCTACCAGAAGCATACAGAGAGCCCCCATGGGATCAAAGTGGGCCATGGGATTCATGGTCAGGCGGCCGTACCGCTTGGCGGTGTCATCCCCCAGCAGACTGCTGACCCAGGCGTGGGCCATTTCGTGGGCCGGAATGGCAATAAGAATGGCCACCACCCGCACCGTGTACACCACAATCTGGATCCTTCCCATCCCTGCTGTCAAGAAACCGTTCACCCATACTCCCCCTTTTACAGTGGTATCATAATTATATAATAATACCATCATCCGGTGGTTTGCACAAGCCTTTTCCCCTCGAAGGTCCCTTCCCCTGCTGCAAGATTTTGGCCGGGGGGGAAACTTTTTTCAAAAAAGTCTTGCTTTTTTCCTCGGTTTCTGATAAGATAGTCTAGCTGACATAAAGCCAATCAATTACAAGGAGGTGCAGCAAAATGGCTAAGTGTGATTGTTGTGGCAAAGGCGTAACCTTTGGCATTCAGGTCTCCCACTCCCATCGTCGGAGCAACCGTACCTGGAAGCCCAATGTGAAGCGTGTTAAGGCTATCGTGGATGGTTCCCCGAAGTACATCCACGCTTGCACCCGTTGCCTGCGTTCTGGTAAGGTTACCCGTGCGGTCTAATCAATGAAAAAACAAACTGCCGGTCCTTGCGACCGGCTTTTGTTTTAGGAGGTATTCTCTATGGCGCTCCCCGCCGACCCGATTATCCTGTTAAGCTATCTCAACACCCAGCTGCGGGATGGCTGCCCTTCCCTGGAGGAGCTTTGCCGCCGGGAAAGTGCGGACCCCGCCGCCCTGGAAAAGGCCATGGAGGCCATCGGCTACCGGTACGACCGGGAGCTGAACAAGTTTGTGTGATACGGAGGGAATCTAAGAATGGAAGTGCGCTATTTCAAGGAGTACAGCCGGTATCTGAACCGGGACATGGAGTTTAAAGTATACGGCAGCACCGGACGCCCCTGCCTGGTCTTTCCCTGCCAGGGAGGCCGGTTCTGGGACTGGGAGGATTTCGGGATGTGCCAGATCGCCGCTCCCTGGATCGACAGCGGCAAGCTGATGCTCATCACCTGCGACAGCATTGATAAGGAGACCTGGGACAATCCCGGAGACTGCCGCCAGCGGATCGAACAGCATGAGCGGTGGTACAACTATATCTGCGAGGAGCTGGTGCCCCACATCAATTACCTTTGCGGCCACCGGTACGACGGTCAGATCATCCTGGCCGGCACCAGCATGGGCGCCGCCCACGCCGTGAACTTTTTCCTCCGGCGGCCTGACCTCTTCAACGGGACCATCGCCCTCAGCGGGTTCTATGACACCCGGATGTTCTTCGGCAACTACATGGACGACCTGACCTACCGGAACAGCCCGGTGGACTATATGCGGAATATGCCTGCCGACCACCCCTACATCGGGATGATCAACAGCGCCGACCAGTTCATCGTCTGCGTGGGCCAGGGGGACTGGGAAGGCCCCCTGCTGGAGAGTACCAAGGAGCTGAAGGGGATCCTGGAATCCAAGGGGATCCGGGCCGATGTGGAGATCTGGGGCTACGACGTCTGCCACGACTGGAACTGGTGGAAGGTCCAGTGGCCCATGTTCCTGGGACGGATTCTGGACAAATAATTCCTGTATACCGCCAAAATGGGGTCCTGCGTTGGAGCAGGGCCCCTTTTTTGTCCTTCCAAGAGAGACAAGGCGCACAAAAGCCCTCTCCCCTTTTCCCCGGCTTTGGGCAACCTGCCGAAAGATGGGAAAAGGGCTTTTCAAACCCGGCCGACTATGATACCATGGTAACACGTTAGCAGATTAAAGCAGCCGCTTTTGTCTGCAATTCATTGAAAAGGAATTGAGGAAACACCATGAAAAAACTGATTGCCCTGCTGCTGGCCCTGGCTATGGTCAGCCTGCTGCTGGTGGGCTGCGGCTCCACCGGCAATGACACCACCGCCGACACCGCCGACACTGCGGATACCGCCGATACCGCCGATGCCGTCCAGGATGAGGCCGCCGCAGAGGATGCCTCTGCCGAGAGCGACTTGGCTTACGTTCAGGACAAAGGCGTACTGGTGGTAGGCATTACCGAATTTGAGCCCATGGACTACCAGGATGCCGACGGCAACTGGATCGGCTTTGACGCCGACATGGCCAAAGCTTTCGCCGAGAGCCTGGGGGTCGAGGTGGAGTTCTCCGTCATCGACTGGGACAACAAGATCCTGGAGCTGGACGGCAAGACCATCGACTGCGTCTGGAACGGCATGACCCTCACTGAGGATGTAATGGCCGCCATGGAGTGCAGCAACGCCTACTGCAACAACGCCCAGGTGGTCATCGTTCCCGCTGACAAGGCCGACCAGTACCAGACCGTGGAGAGCCTGGCTGACCTGAGCTTTGCCGTGGAATCCGGATCCGCCGGTGAGGAGCAGGCTGCCGCCCTGGAGCTGAACTACACCCCCGTGGTGGATCAGGGCAGCGCCCTGATGGAGGTTGCCGCCGGCACCTCTGACGCCGCCATCATTGACAGCCTCATGGCCGCCGCCATGGTGGGCGAAGGCACCAGCTACGCTGACCTGACCTACACCGTGGGCCTGAACAGCGAGGAGTACGGGGTAGGCTTCCGGAAGGGTTCCGACCTGGCCGCCGCCCTGAACCAGTTCTTTGCCGACAGCTACGCCGACGGCACCATGACCCAGATGGCCGAGACCTACGGGGTCCAGGCCGCCCTCATTGAGCAGTAAACCATCCCTGCGATCCCTGCCCCATCTCCCCGCCGGGGATGGGGCAGTGTTCTGTCCGCCGCACATCTTCCTTTGACCAGGTGATTTTATGGAATTGATCCTTGAGCAGCTGCCCATTGTGGTGCAGGCCCTGAACCAGGGCTTTCTGCAAACTTTGAAACTGTTTTTCATCACCCTGCTGGGGGCCTTTCCCCTGGGGCTGGTGGTCGCCTTCGGGTCCATGTCCCGGTTCCGGCCCCTGCGGTATCTCACCCGGACCTTCGTCTGGGTGATCCGGGGCACCCCCCTTATGATTCAGCTCCTCATCATCTATTATTTTCCCGGCCTGGTGCTGGATAATCCTATCTGGGGCGGCGGGGAGAGCGGGCGGCTGATGGCCGCCTCGGTGAGCCTTATCATCAACTACGCCTGTTATTTCAGCGAGATCTACCGGGGGGGCATCCTAAGCGTCCCTGTGGGCCAGCAGGAGGCCGGGCTGGTACTGGGTATGACCCACGGACAAATCTTCCGGCACATCACCCTGCTTCAGATGATCAAGGCCATTCTTCCCCCCATGAGCAACGAGATCATCACCCTGGTGAAGGATACCTCCCTTTCCCGGATCCTCGCTCTTC
>CALXEN010000149.1 GCA_944387325.1 uncultured Clostridia bacterium
GTGCCGGCCCGGGCGCGTCCACAGCCTACAAATATGCGGGCAACCGCAAAACAGAGGGGCTGTGACCGGGTTACGAGGTCAAATGGCTGCGAGTTTGTTCTCCCGTATTGTTTCAGGAGGAAATTGAATATATGTGTGGTATTGTAGGTTACGTAGGACAGGAGCAGGCCGCGCCCATTTTGCTGGATGGGTTGTCCCGGCTGGAATACCGGGGCTATGACTCTGCCGGCGTGGCAGTTTACGACAGCACTCTCGGCACCCTGTCCGTCCACAAAGCCAAAGGCCGGCTGAATGTCCTCTCCCAGCAGCTCCACGGAGGCGCCGATCTTCACGGAACCATAGGCATCGGCCATACCCGCTGGGCCACCCACGGGGCCCCCAGTGACGTAAACTCCCACCCTCAGGTCAGCCGCAGCGGAAAGATCGCCGTGGTCCACAACGGCATCATCGAAAACTACGCAGAGCTGAAATCCTTTCTCATAAGCCAGGGTAGCACCTTTACCTCAGAGACAGACACCGAGGTCATCGCCCCGCTTATTGAGTACTTCTATGATGGGGACCTGCTCTCCGCCGTAGGCCGGGTGCTTCACCGGATTCAGGGCGCCTACGCCCTGGGGATTCTGTGCGACGACTGCCCCGACAAGCTGATCGCCGTACGCAAGGACAGTCCCCTCATTCTGGGCTACGGAGAGGGCTGTTCCTTCCTGGCCAGCGATGTGACCGCCATTCTCCGCCATACCCGGAAGGTGAGCTATATGGAGGATGGGGAGCTGGCCGTTCTCACGCAAGACAGTATCCAGTGCTATAACCACCTGATGCAGCCCGTGGACAAGGAGATTGTCCAGGTGGACTGGGAGATGGACGCGGCGGAAAAGGGCGGCTATGAGCACTTCATGTTTAAGGAGATCATGGAGCAGCCCCAGTCCCTGCGCCGGTGCATCTCTCCCCGGATTCGGGAAGGCGAAGTGGTTTTTGAGGATTTTCACCTGGATCCCCAGTACATCCGTGACCTCCAGAAAATCTATATTGTGGCCTGCGGCTCCAGCTATCATGTGGGTATGGTGGGCAAGTATCAGCTGGAAAAGCTCACCCGCAAGCCGGTAGAGGTGGCCCTGGCCTCGGAGTTCCGGTATATGGACCCCATCGTCAACGAACACACCCTGGTGGTGGTCATCAGCCAGTCCGGCGAGACCCTGGACACCATGGCCGCTCTGCGTGAAGCCCGGCGGCTGGGAGGAAAGATCCTTTCCATTGTCAACGTGGTGGGCAGCTCCATTGCCCGGGAATCGGATCAGGTTCTCTACACCTGGGCCGGGCCCGAGATCGCCGTGGCCACCACCAAGGCCTACTCCACCCAGCTGGCGGTCATCTGCCTGCTGGCGCTGTACTTCGCCCGGGTCCTGGGCACGGTGGAAGACGGAGAATACCGCTCCTGCCTGGAGGATCTGCTTCGTCTGCCCGACCAGGTGGAACAGGTTCTGTCCCAAAAGGATCACATCCAGTATTTTGCCTCCCAGTATTTTAACCACGACAGCGTTTTCTTCATTGGCCGGAACATCGACTACGCCATGGGTCTGGAGGGCTCTTTGAAGCTCAAGGAGATCTCCTACATCCACTCGGAGGCCTACGCCTCCGGGGAGCTGAAGCACGGCACCATCAGCCTCATCGAGCCGGGCACCCTGGTGGTGGCCCTGGGCACCTGCAAGCGGCTGTTCCAAAAAGCCATGAGCAATGTGGTAGAAGTCAAATCCCGGGGCGCGGATGTGCTGGCCCTGACCACGGAAAGCTGCCGGAAGGAGATGGAAGGTACGGCCAGCGCTGTGATGACCATTCCCGACGCCCGGGAGCTGGTTCTCCCCTGTCTGAGCGTGGTTCCGCTCCAGCTGTTTGCCTATTATGTAGCGTTAATGAGGGGCTGCGACATCGACAAGCCCCGGAACCTGGCCAAGAGCGTCACAGTGGAATAATCTTCAAAGAAACGGCCCCTCCGCCTGGCGGAGGGGCCGTTTTTCTGGATGTTCAGTCTTGGCAGATTGCTCAGGGATTCTTCTCTCCCTTGAGCCACTCGTCCTCTTCATACTCATGCTTCAGCCAAGTCTCATAATTGGACTTGAGGGAGTCCCACACGGACATCCAGTCAATCTTGCTCAGGTCCTCTTCTCCGGTAAAGAGTTCATTGTAGAAGGAGAAGGTGGGGTCCTCGGCGCCGCCCACATATTCCTCATAGAAGGCGTCCATATAAGCGCCAAACCGGGGATCGTCTATCTCCTGGGGACCCAGCATCATGGCATGAAGCTGTTCCTTGGTCCAGGGCTCGTCATTCTTCAGATCCCGAGGCATGACCTGTGCCCATTTGGTCAGGCGGCCTAAATCGTGCAGGAAACGCTCCCGTCCCTCTTCGCTGTTGAGCATAGGCAGCACACTGCGCAGCAGGGTGTAGAACGCATCGTCCATTGCTTCCTTGATCTTCGGGCTGATTTTATTTTGATCCATCGTCAATGCCTCCAATTCTCATAATTTTCCCCGTAGGTGTGGGGCGGAGAGTCCCACCGGGAAACTCTCTGTATGGTGACATTATAGCCGGGAGGAGGAAGACCGTCAACCTCTATTTGTAAGATTTTTGAAATTTAAGCTTCTTAATCTTCCATAATCCAGCAGATTGCCAAAAATTTCACAATACATTGACCACGGAAGGCTGCTCCATCTCTGCCAGCAATTCCAGCTGAGTGATTAGGTCTGCATTGGCCGCGTTATACTGGTCCGGCTCCTGAAGGCGCAGATACTCCATCACGGTACGAAAGCCCCTTAAAATCTGGTCCGTATCCGAGTGGCGCATGGTAGCATGGAGATAGAAATGCCGGCTCTCCCATTGGTCATAGACCTCCTGCGTGAGAACCAGGGCCTGCTCCCACTGGTCCTGTTCCGTCAGCTGCTGGGCTAGACGAAGCCGCTGCTCCATTCCGCCGGTCAGTTCTTTGGCATACCAGGCATTGAACAGGCTCCCGCCCAGCAGAAAAAGCAAAATTCCCACCGAAATCCAAAGCCGTCTCATCTTCTCTCCTCCTCACTCCAGTTCCCGCCGGGCCAGGTATACGCCCCCCTGCTCATCCACCATCATAAGGAAAATTTCCTCTGCGCCCTTGCAGCCTCTCTGGCGCAGCTGCTGCTCCAGCCAAGGGCGGTCGTGGCCCAGAGCCTTCAGATTGTGCTCCAAAAGCCGTCCATCACTGATGACCACTCTGGGAAGTCCGCTCTCTTGAACGGATACCTTCATATCCCGGGCCGTGGGAGGCTTTTGGTTGGAGTAGGGCAGAACGGACAGCTTCCCGTTGGTCTCCAGAATGGCGTATTTCACCAAGGACAGATCGGTATAGCCCTGGCAGCGCAGTTCCTCCAGCAGCTCGTCCACCGTCAGGCGATTGCGGGCCATCTCCCGCTGATCTAGCGCCCCATTGCACACCACCACACTGGGGCGGCCGCATAGCACAGCCCGAAACCCCACATACTTCATGGTGAGTACCGACAAAATCATCGTCACGCACAGCAGGGCAAGGATGGGTACCACCCCGGTGAGCAGGGGAATCCCATAGTCCTGCATGGGAACAGAGGCCAGGTCAGCAATGATGAGCGAGAGCACCAGCTCTGAGGGCTCCAGCTCCCCCACCTGGCGCTTGCCCATCAAACGAACTCCAGCGATAATCAGCACATATAGGATGACGGTACGTAAAAGGCCTGTAAACACCGTGTTCACCTCGTAAAACAGCTTGGGACTTTTCCGTTTCGCCCCTTCTGATGCAGTCTTCCCCCCTTCCTTTTTAATTATCCTGCGAATTGCCCAAAACTCCCCTGAAAAATTAGGCGGAAAAAGGAAAAAAACCATCTTGCCAAGGAAGCATTTTTTCGATAAAATAACTTGATTATATCTAACAAGCTAACAAGCATTAGAACTGGAACGGAAGGCGAGTGAGTATTGATGAAAGCGACATTGATCCTGGCAAACGGCAGCATCTTCTCCGGAATCAGCATCGGCAGCACCGAGACCCGTGTGTGCGAGATGGTATTCAACACCTCCATGACCGGCTATCAGGAGATTTTGACCGACCCCTCCTACGCTGGGCAGGGCGTTGTCATGTCCTATCCTCTAATCGGCAACTACGGCGTCAACAGCGAGGACAATGAGTCCCGCCGTCCTTATCGATGAAAATTTCGAGCGGCGTGCCCTCGCCGATCTTCATG
>CALXEN010000150.1 GCA_944387325.1 uncultured Clostridia bacterium
GCTGGAACGGCTGAGCAAAAGATATCCGCTGATCATGAAAAAAGAGGCACTCCGGTCCGGACCAGAGGATTGATCAGCATACACAGGTACCAGGTGGTGCAGGAATAAAATTTGGGATTTATGATGACCGGTGTGATGCTGTGCAGGACGATGACAAATAAGATTGCCAGACAGCGTAAAAAATCCAGATATGGGATGCGTTGTTTCATGTTTGGCCCTCCAATTACCATTCCGGATGTGGGATATTATCAAGTACGCAGCAAATAGGCGGGAGGTTTCAGGAAGATGACTGCCTGTGTGCCGGGGCAGAAACATCATGTTCACTACTATTATAAACACGATTTTAGAAAAGGAAATGTGACAGATGGGAGAAAAATAGTTTCTTTCTTTGTGGCTCGGGTTTGGCCGTGTCCGCAAGAGAGAGACAATTTAAACAAAAGTAGGTTGTGTAAAGTGGAATAATATAGTATAATTGGATAGAAATTCCGCTGTGCTGGATTGGCAAGGGGTACCCGGAGGTATCGCTTCCTCCACGGCGGACGTTACATTGGAAAAAAGAGAAAGGGGTTCACCATGAAACGATTCAGAAAACTTCTGACCGCGGCGCTGGTCACCGCTGCCTTAACGGCCACCGCAGCCATCGGCGCTTCGGCCTGCACCACAATCTATGTGGGCGGCAACCTGGTGGAGGAGGGCACTCCCTTTGTCGCCCGCACGGAGGACTATGGTGCGGACATGAACAAGCTGTGGATGATAACAGAAGCGGGAAAGTGGAACGCGGGCGATACCTACGTCAGCTGCTCCGCCTATGGCGCCATGGAGTGGACCTTCACCCATGACAGCTACCGCTTTACCCACTTTACCAACGATGTGTTTTATGACGGAACCTGCCCCGAGTGCGGCGAGAAGATCAACACCGGAAACCCGGAGGATTTCCACTACTCTTACACCGAGTTTGGCACCAATGAAAAGGGCGTATCTGTGTCCGCCACCGAGACCATCCACGGCAACGACGCCGTGAAGGCAGTGGATCCCCTGGTAAAGACCGGGGAAAAGGGCGGCGGCATCGAGGAGACCGACATTCCCACCATCATCCTGGCCGAGGCCGCCACAGCCCGGGAGGGCGTGGAGCTGCTGTGCCAGATCTATGATACGTACGGCGCCTTCTTTGAGTCCGGCGTGTTTGTCTGTGACCAGAACGAAGGCTGGTATATTGAGAACTGCTCCGGCACCCAGTATGTGGCCATCAAGCTCAACAATGATATGATCTTCATTGAGCCCAATATTGCCATCATCGGCCAAATCGATCTGGATGATACCGAGAACATCATTGCCTCGGAAAAACTCATCGAAGTGGCCAAGCAAGCCGGCACCTTCCAGGGCGATGAGGCGGAGAACATCATCGATTTCAAGGCCTCCTATGCGGACAACAGCTCCGGCAATGCCCGTATGCCCGACGGCCTGAAGTTCCTGAACCCGGAAAAGTATGGCCAGGTTGACTCCCAGTATCTGGATGCCAACAACGAGATGTTCACCATTTCCAATGTGAAAGACGGCAAGATTGTCCCCCTGTACACCAACATCGAGGCCGACCGTGAGCTGGACAAGAACGATATCTTCAATTTCTACAAGCTGAGCTCCGTGGGCAAGGAGAGCAATCAGGAGATTGAGATCTTCCAGCTGTTTGAGGACCGTCCCCTGGAGACCGGCACAGTGGGCTGGGTCGGCGTAGGCAACATGTCCAACAATGTGTTTGTGCCCTACTATCCCATGCTGCTGACAGACCAGTATGAGGGCTATCAGGTGTCCACCGCCACCGTAACCAAGACCTCCGAGAAGCCCGACAGCTTCTGCACCTGGACCACCCGCGACGGCGGCAAGTATGTGGTTTACCCCGAAAACTGGAGAGATTCCTACTACTTCACCTTTGAGGGCCTGGGCGGCTACATCAAGTATGCCGAGCAGATCACCGGCCAGCCTATCAGCGACGCCGACAAGCAGTATGTCCTGGATCAGATGGATGCCCTGCAGCAGCAGCTGAATCAGGAATTTGCCGCTATGGACCCCAAGGACACCACGAAAGTGGGCATGGATATGGCCAAGCGCGCCCATGAGAAGGGACTGGAGATGATCGACTACCTGCTGGCCAAGGCCCCTAAGAGCAGCTTCCGGGATGTGGCTACGGACAGCTGGTACTTCAATGCGGTGAACTATGTTACCGAGAAAGGCATCATGTCCGGCGTCAGCCAGGACACCTTTGCCCCCGACGACTCCCTGACCCGCGGCATGATTGCCCAGATGCTCTATACGCTGGAAGGCAAGCCTGAGGCCGGTGAGCCCGCCTTTGCCGACGTAGCTACCGATGCCTGGTATGCCAAGGCTGTGGCCTGGGTCAATGAGAAGGGCATCCTCAACGGTGTGGGTGAAGATGCCTTTGCTCCGGAAGAGGCTGTGACCCGTGAACAGCTGGCTGTCATTCTCAGCAATTACGCCAAGCTGAAGGAACACAAGGCAGAGGACAAGGGAATTGACCTGAAGAGCTATGGAGACTATGCCAGCATCTCCTCCTGGGCGCTGGAAGGCATGGATTGGGCGGTGAACGCCGGCATCATTTCCAGCAAGGGCGAGAATACCCTGGCCCCCACCGATGATGCGACCCGGGCCGAGGTTGCCACCATTCTGATGAAGTTTATGGAGAGCTTCTAAGCTTGGGGCGCTCAAAGACAACCTGAGATTGTACGGAAAAGCGGACGGCGAGAACACACTCTCGCCGTCCGCTTTCTGCGTGGAACGGGTTAATAGGCCCACTTTTTACAAAACAGGATGGCCTCTTTCAGCAGAGGGGAGTCGGCATCCCGCCGCCATGCAATTCCCACCTCTTTGATGATGGGTTCCTGCAGCTTGACTTCTACCACACCATCCACGGCGTGGGACTGAAATTCCTCTGTGGGCAGAAATGCAATGCCCAACCCCCCCTGTACCATATAAAGGCCCGTGGTTGGATTGCTGGAGCGGCAGACAATGTTGGGCTCAAAGCCTGCCAGATGGCAGGCGTCCAGACACAGCTGGGCGGCCACCTGTCCGGCCTGGTGAAAAATAAAGTGCTCCTCTTTCAGCTCGGACAGACTGACGAGCTTTCGCTTGGCCAGGGGATGGAGCCGGGACACCGCCAGAGAGTAGCGGTCTTCCCCGAGCTTGACAAATTCCAGGCTGGACGGGATTCCACCGGTGGGACGATTCAAAAAGCCCAGGTCGATTTTTCGCTCCAACAGCAGGTC
>CALXEN010000151.1 GCA_944387325.1 uncultured Clostridia bacterium
TGGCCTTTGCCGCCGCCACCCGTGAGTATGTGGAGGCCGGCAAGGATCTCCAGGGCAAGGGCTTCGACCCCCGCAAGCTCCTGGCTCCCGGCGCCGAGGCCATCAAGGCCACCGTCCGGGAAAAGATCGAGCTGTTCGGCAGCGCCAACAAGGCCTGATCTCCCCCTAGACACTTCTGCCCGTCAGAGTCCCTGGCGGGCTTTTTTGCGGCCTTTTTTCCCCGCAGAGCCCGGTTTTTGTTGCCTTTTGGCTTCTGTTCTTATATAATGGGAATGGTTTACCGAAAAATCTTAGTATTAGCGGGAAAACGGGAAAGCGAAAATTTTAAGTTGAAGGAGTGGAAAGAGATTGAATAAGATCGTTGAGAAGGTATCTCTCAATCCCACTGTGAGCAAAATGGTGATCCAGGCTCCCCTCATCGCCAAAAAGGCCCAGCCGGGACAGTTCATCATTGTGCGTCCTCTGGAGGACAGCGAGCGGATCCCTCTGACCATCGCCGGGTATGACCGGGAGGCCGGCACCGTGACCATCATCTACCAGATCGTAGGCGGCACCACCATGGAGCTGGATACCCTGAAGGCCGGGGACAGCGTTCATGATTTTGTGGGCCCCCTGGGCACCCCCAGCCACACCGAGGGCCTGAAGAAGGTCTGTGTGGTGGGAGGCGGCGTGGGCTGCGCCATTGCCCTGCCCATCGCCCAGAAGCTCCATGAGCAGGGCTGCGAGGTCCACAGCGTGGTGGGCTTCCGGAACAAGGACCTGCTGATCCTGGAGGACGAGTTCAAGGCCTGCAGCGATGTGCTGAAGGTCATGACCGACGACGGCAGCTACGGTGAAAAGGGTGTGGTCACCGCCGCCCTGGAAGCCCTCATTCAGGAAGGCAACCAGTACGACCAGGTCATCACCATCGGGCCCCTGATCATGATGAAGTTTGTCTGCCAGACCACCAAGAAGTACGGCATCAAGACCATCGTCTCCATGAACCCCATTATGATCGACGGCACCGGTATGTGCGGCGGCTGCCGTCTCACTGTGGGGGGCGAGACCAAGTTTGCCTGTGTGGACGGTCCCGACTTTGACGGACACCTGGTAGACTTTGACGAGGCCATGAAGCGTGGGTCCATGTACAAGGAGTTCGAGGCCCACCAGCGGGACGAGCACTGCAACCTGATGAAGCAGGAGGTAAAGTAAGATGCCCAATTTCAATATGGATCCCCACAAGTGTCCCATGCCCAGCCAGGACCCCAATGTGCGGAACAAGAACTTTGAGGAAGTAGCCCTGGGCTACACCGCCGAGATGGCCGTCAACGAGGCCAAGCGGTGCATCCAGTGCAAGAACAAACCCTGCCAGAGCGGCTGCCCGGTGGGAATCGACATTCCCGCCTTCATCCATCAGGTGGCTGAGGGCAACTTTGAGGAAGCCTACCAGGTCATTGCCCGGGATTCCTCCCTCCCCGCCGTCTGCGGCCGGGTCTGCCCCCAGGAGACCCAGTGTGAGGGAAAATGCACCCGGGGCATCAAGGGGGAGAGCGTGGGCATCGGCCGGCTGGAGCGTTTTGTGGCCGACTGGCACCGGGAGAACACCTGCGAGATCCCGCCCCGTCCCCAGCCCAACGGCCATAAGGTAGCCATCATCGGGGCCGGCCCCAGCGGCCTGACCGCTGCCGGAGACCTGGCCAAGAAGGGCTACGATGTGACCATCTACGAGGCCCTCCATGTGGCCGGCGGGGTGCTCATGTATGGCATTCCCCAGTTCCGTCTTCCCAAGGAGATCGTCCAGAAGGAGATCGACGGCCTGAAGGACCTGGGAGTCAAGATCGAGACCAACATGGTCGTCGGGAAGGTCCTCACCGTGGACGAGCTGATGGAAGAGATGGGATACGAGGGGGTCTACATTGCCTCCGGCGCCGGTCTGCCCAACTTTATGGGGATCCCCGGGGAGAGCCTGAAGGGGGTATACAGCGCTAACGAGTACCTGACCCGGGTGAACCTGATGAAGGCTTACCGCCCCGACAGCAAGACCCCCATCCAGCACAGCCATGCCGTGGCGGTGGTGGGCGGCGGCAACGTGGCCATGGACGCCGCCCGGTGCGCCAAGCGGCTGGGGGCCGAGACCGTCTACATCGTCTACCGCCGGAGCATGAAGGAACTTCCCGCCCGGCTGGAGGAAGTGGAGCACGCCCAGGAGGAGGGGATCATCTTCAAGACCCTCTGCAACCCTGTGGAGGTTCTGGGAGACGAGAACGGCATGGTCCGTGGAATGCGGTGCGTGGAGATGGAACTGGGAGAACCTGATGCTTCCGGCCGCCGCCGCCCCATCGTCAAGGAGGGCAGCGACTTTGAGCTGACCGTGGACACCATGATCATGTCCATTGGCACCAGCCCCAACCCCCTCATCCGGAAGACCACCCCCGGCCTGGAGACCAACCGTCACGGCTGCATCGTCACCAACGGGGACGACGGCCTCACCAGCCGGGAGGGGGTATACGCCGGCGGGGATGCCGTCACCGGCGCCGCCACCGTCATCCTGGCCATGGGGGCCGGCAAGGCTGCCGCCAAGGCCATGGACCAGTACATCCAGAACAAAAACAAGTAAAAATTGCCTTTTCTTCCCTGCCCTCTTTGGGGGCAGGGATTTTTTATTGACAAAGTCCTCCTACAAGTGTAGGATAAACACAGAGAACGCCTACACTTGTAGGAACGGAGGTGTCGGTTATGACCATGACCCAGGCGGAGTGGGCCATTATGGAGGTGCTGTGGGCGGAAGGTCCCTGTACTTTGGGCCAGGTGGTCCAGGCCCTTTCCGGGACAAAAGGGTGGAGCCGGAACACGGTGTACACCTATCTCAACCGGATGGCGGCCAAGGGGCTGGTCCGGGTGAACCATGACCGGAAGGCCCCCTATGAAGCGGGGGTGAGCCGGGAGGAGTGCCGCCGGGAGGAGCGGAAGGATCTGCTTTCCCGGGTATACGGAGGTAAGACCGGGGAACTGGTGGCCGCCTTTTTGCAGGAGAGCACCATCAGCCCCCAGGAACGGGACCGGCTGCGGAAGCTGCTGGACGAGATGGAGGTGTGAGCCATGACGGATCTTTGGGGATTTTTGCTCCAGACCCTCACTGCCAGTCTGGTGGCCGGGTTGCTCCTGCTTTTAAAAGCCCTGCTGGAGGATAAGCTCAGCCCCCGGTGGCAGTACGGCATCTGGGCCCTGCTGGGGCTGCGGCTTCTCATCCCTGCCAGTCCTCACCGGTGGGTGGTCCTTCCCCTTCCCCTTGGGCTGGAACTGGTGCGGGGAAAGGTGGAGGGGCTCCTCTCCTCCGCCTACACCTCCCTGAACCAGACCCTTGCGGTCACTGCTCCCCTGCCCTGGGTCACGGGAGCACCCAAAAGCATCAGCGATTGGCTCTTCTGCCTTTACCTGGCGGGGGTGGTCTTTTTCTGGGGGCGCACCCTCTTCCGGTGGGCCCGGCTGCGGCGGCTTCTGGCGAAGGGAGGCGCCGTTCCCTCCCCCGCCCTGCTGGAAAAAATCCAGAAGGTCCGGGAGGAATACCACCTCCCCCGGTGCCGGGCGGTGCTGGTGGAAGGGCTGGAATCCCCCTTTGTTTGCGGAGGCTTTCCCTCCCTCCTGGCTCTCCCCGCCGGGAAAGAGGTGGACGAGAAGGTCCTCCTCCACGAGCTGCTTCATCTGAAATATCACGACAACGCCCAGCACCTGTTCTGGGCCTTTCTCCGGGGGCTCCACTGGTGCACTCCCTTCCTCTGGTACTGCTTTGACCGGATCGGCAACGACCTGGAAAGCCTCTGTGACCAGCGGGTGCTGGAGCGGCTGGAGGGGGAGGAACGCCGGGAATACGGGGTGATTCTGTTAGAGATGGCCTCCACCCGGTACCCCCGGGCCCCCGGCACCACCAGCATCTCCAACGGCAGCAAAAACATTGCCCGGCGGATCGCCGCCATTGCCCGATTCAAAAAATATCCCCGGGGGATGGCTCTGGTGTCGGTCTGCATCGGGCTGGCCCTGGCGGGCCCCCTCCTCATGGGGGCGGCCCCTCAGTATCCCAACAGCCTTTTTGCCCCGGTGCCGGAATCCGAATTGGATCTGGCATTTGCCGCCGCCCGGCTCAACCGATGCACCACCGTGGCGGGGGCCCTGGACACCTGGGCCAAGGGGATGTTGTTTGAGAACGGGGCTTACCTTGCCATGGTCACCCCCCTGGAGGAGCATCCCGCCTTACAGGCGGAGATGACCGCCTCCGCTCAGGATGGCTGGGTGGCCTATCACCTGGAAGCCGGGGACTGGATGGAGTACGCCGATTCCTCCCAGGGGTATGAGATTTACAACCTGTCCCCTGCCGGGGACGGGTACACCGCCCAGGTAGTGATGGGAACCACGGGATTCATCGACCCGGACACCCGGCTGGTGCTGAAAAATCAGGAAGAGGCCACCAGCTTTGAGGGAAGCGTCCTGTTTCAGGTCTCCCTGACCCGGTCAGACGGAGGCTGGGTGGTGGAGGAGCTCTCCCGCACCCCCTCCTTCTATTCCCTCCAGGCCTATCCCTGGTTTGAGGACTGGGAGGCAAGTCCCCTGGCCCAGGAATACCAGGTGGAAGGAGACTTCGGCACCCTCTGGGTGGGGGTGGCCGCCAGCTACCGCCAGGAGAAGTATCCCCTGCAAAACCAGGGCTGGACCGGTATGACCTATCTGGACAGCAGCCTTTACCCGGACATGGAGTTCTCCGGGGGGATGCTGTACAGTATGTATCAATACCAATGCGACCTGGAGGGCCCGGACGCTCCCCAGCGGTGGGTGAGGGTCCAGCTTCTCTGCGACCCGGAATACGACCCTTCTGAAGACTGGTCTGGCCAGGGCATAGGAAGCGGTTCCGGCGGCAGCAGCGACGGCTCCCTCTGGGACCGGCAGGAAGTGTTCTCCGGCTGGGACGGCATGATGCGGGGAGGCGGAGGCGGTGGAGTAGACCTGAAGGATGGTCTGGTGGAGCTGCCCCAGGCCATCCCGGTCCAGATCTACTGGGACGGTCAGCTGGCAGGCGACCTGATTCTGGGAGGTGAAACAGCATGAAAAAGCGGACCCCGGCCGCCAATGCGGCGGACAGCATCCTGAAGGGATATCTCTTCCTCCACCTCAATCTGAACCTGGGGACCCTGAACGTTCTCCCCAACTGGGTGGGGTATCTCTTTATCAACGAGATCCTCCCCGACCTGGCCCTCACCCGGCCTTCCGCTCTCCTTCTGCGGCCTTTGGGCCGGGGGCTGGCGGCCTGGGAGGGGGTGTGCTGGGTGTTGACCCTTTTCTCCATCACCCCCACCGGCCTTTTGGGGACCAGTATCTGGCAGCTGGCCCAGGTGGCGGCGGGAGTGGCCGGACTTTATTTCCACTTCCAGCTTCTCACCGATCTGGCGGAGACCGCCCGGATGAAGGGGTATCCCAGCGTAAAGAAACTCCTCCGGCTCCGGACGGTGAAAACCCTTCTGTCCACCTTTGTCCTGGGGGTGGGGCTCCCTCCTGCTTCCCAGCTCATGCCCCAGTGGATGATCTACTGGGTCATTGGGGTGAGTGTTGTAGCGACCATTTGGATCTGCCTGACCCTCAACGACCTCTCCCTCTATCTGGATAACCTGGAACCCCCGGAGGAAATTCCCCCGGCCACATGATAAAAAGGGCCCTTCCTGCCGGAAGGGCCCTTTTGGTTTACTCAATATCCAGTTCTATGGGTTTGTCGATGTCCTCCCCCACATACTTTCCGTTCTTCTTCCGCTGCCGGACACACTCGGT
>CALXEN010000152.1 GCA_944387325.1 uncultured Clostridia bacterium
CCGGGGATTGTAAGTGAAGCTCTCCATTGCCGCCGCCCTGTCTCACCATCCCAGGCTTCTCATGCTGGATGAGGCCACCGCCGGGCTGGATCCGGTGATCCGGGACGAGCTTCTGGATGAATTTCTGGCCTTTATCCAGGACGAGGATCACGCCATCCTCATCTCCAGCCACATCACCAGCGACTTGGAGAAGGCGGCCGACTACATCACCTATCTCCACCAGGGCAAGGTGGTGCTCTCGGAGGCTAAGGACGTAATCTTAGACCGCTACGGCCGCCTGGCCTGCACCGCCAAGCAGTTGGAAACGGTAGATCCCGCGGACCTGGTCCGGGTTCGGAAGGGCTCCTTTGGCTGCGAGGGACTGGTCCGTGACCGGGCTGCCTTCCAGCGAAAATACCGGGATCTGCTGGTGGAAAAAACCACCTTGGAAGACATTATGCTTTTTATCGGAAAGGGGGAAGCGGTATGATCGGACTGGTTTTAAAAGACATACTGGTCATGCGGAAAACCATTCGCACCTACGCCATGTTTCTGCTCTTCTATCTCGTTATGACGGTTCTGAACCTGTTTACCATCTCCTTTACCACCGCCATTTTGCAGCTCATCGTCATGCTGCTGCCCATGAGTGCCTTTTCCTTTGACGAGGCGGCCAAGTGGGACCGTTATGCCCTCACCTTCCCGCTGGGCCGCCGGGCCCTGGTTTCCGGGCGTTACCTCTTCGCCCTGGTCATGACGGTATTCGCCGCGCTGTGCGGCCTTCTCTCCTGCGTGCTGGTCTCGATCTTTGACAATCAGGATATGATACTGGAAAATATGATGACCGTGATGGTCTGCCTCAGTCTGGGCCTTCTTTACGCCGATATTCTCCTTCCCCTGTGCTATAAGCTTGGCCCGGAGCGTGCCCGCCCCTACTTCTATCTGGTGATCTTTGCCCCCATCATCCTGCTCCTGGCGGCCTACCAGCTGGACTTCTTCGGTCCGGGCAGCTTGTCCTTCTTGTCCTCTGTCCCTGACCGCACCGTGGTGAATCTCAGTTTCCTCTTTCCCATTCTTCCCTTGGCAGGGATGTGGGTGTCCTACCGAATTTCCTGCCGGATCATGGAACAAAAGGAGTTCTGACATGAAGGCCGTCCTTCTGGTGTGGTGCGGCTGCGCCCTTTGCATCACCTTGTCCCTGGTCCATTTTGTCTGGATCGCCACAGCCGCGGAGCGGGTTCTGGTCCTGTCTCTGCTGGTATTGACTGGCCTGTTTGCCCTGCGGGGGCGGCGTTGATTGGCCGTTTACTTTTTCCAACTTCTGTGTTAAAATACGGATATGTTGGAAAGGAGTGTGGGACCTATGACAGCCAAAGAGGCCATCCGCGAGCTGGAGCTTTTGAAGCAGTACTGCACCGCAAAGGCCATCCCCGCTGTGGACTACGCCATTAAGGTGCTTAAGGAAAAAGCGGAGGAAGAAAAAGCGTAAAAAAAGCTGCCGTTTCAAAACGGCAGCTTTTTTATTCGTTCAGCAACTCCACCAGGTGCCGGGTAATCCGGGCGGTAAGGCCCCAGATGGGGTGTCCCTCCCAGAGGTAGACCGGCACATTCTCCCGTCCAGTCCGCCAGGGATAATCTCTGGGAATTCCCACTAACTCATAGGGAAACGCCTCCCCAGGATCTGGGATCAGGGAATATTCATACTCCTGGGGCCTGGTTTCCATCAGATGGGACAGAGGCACCAGAAAGGTCTCGTCCACCTCATCCCGGCTCAGACGCATATGCTCCAAGGCCTCTTCTTCCACCAGAGCCAGCACAGGCTGCATAAGGAAATTGGCCCGGTGCGCAATGAAATCCAGCCGTCCCAAAAGCTGAATGCTCTTTTCTGGAATAGCCAGTTCCTCCCAGGTCTCCCTCAGGGCACACTGCTCCGCATTCTCCCCCGGCTCCATCTTTCCTCCCGGAAAGCACACCTCTCCCGGCTGACTGCACATGGTTCGGGCACGTACTTCATAGAGAAGATAGAGCCCGTCCCTCTTTTGGATCACAGGCACCAGAACCGCAAAAAATCGCCGGCAGTCCATCAGCCCCGGGGTGTGGCCGGCTACTTTTTTCTTCATCTCGTTCAGTTCCATCCCTACACCCCCAAATTGGAATAGAGCATAAAGTACAGCATAACCACGCCAAACACTGCCCCGGCCAGATAGAGGATCTCCCGGGGGCGCTTCCAAAACAGGGCGGTGAACAGGGCAATGATCCCAACATGAAGGCCCACCATCAGCTCCCTGGGCCGGGCCACAGCGTTGACGGCCTCCGGGTTGACACTCACCGTCTCCGGCAGCATCGAGAGCCCCACAAGACTGCCCAAAATTCCAAGGATAGCCAGGAAATAGACCAGCACATTCCGGTGCCGCTGGGCCCAATCCCGCTGCTGGGGAAGCCATTCCCTCTTCGCCATGGAAAATACCTCCTTTTAGAAAAGGACACGCCTTAAGGCGTGTCCTTACATGATTGACGGTACAGTCCGGCTGCTCTTTACATCTTCTCCGGTGCAGACACACCCAGCAGTCCCAGACCGTTGGCCAGAACCGCACGGACGGTGTCGGCCAGCTTCAGCCGGGCGGCCAGAATTTCATGCTCCTCGCCCTTAATGCGGCAGGCGTTATAGAACCGGTGGAAATCTCCGGCCAGAGACACCAGATAGCGGTTAATACGGCTGGGGTCATAGTCCCGGGCAGCCAGGTGAATCTCCTCGGGGAACTGGGCCAGAGTCTTGATGAGGGCCAGCTCCTCCCCAGTGGCCATAACACCGGCGTCCACACCCGCAGCGGCGGGAACCTTCTCCCCCTCCTCTTCCAGGCGGGCAATGAGAGAGCAGATCCGGGCATGGGCGTACTGGACATAGTACACCGGGTTCTCGCTGTCCTGACGGACGGCCAAATCCAGGTCGAAGTCCAGAGGGCTGGTGGAGGTCCGGGAGTTAAAGAAGTACCGGGCGGCATCCACACTGATCTCGTCCAGCAGATCGTGCAGAGCGATGGCCTTGCCGGAACGCTTGGACATACGCACAGGCTTGCCGTCCTGCATCAGGTTTACCAACTGCATGAGCACCACCACCAGGCGGTGGGAGCCATCCAGACCCAGGCCGTCCAGAGCGGCCTGAAGCCGGGCCACATGTCCGTGGTGGTCCGCGCCCCAGATGTTGATGGCCAGGTCAAAGCCCCGCACCTCCAGCTTGTTGCGGTGGTAAGCAATGTCGGCGGCAAAATAGGTATAGAAGCCGTTGGCCCGGCGGAGCACATCGTCCTTCAGATCCAGCTTATCCACCTGCTCCTGGGTCTTTCCCTCCCGGAGATACTTCTCCTTCAGAAGCTTGGTGGTATTGAGCCACAGGGCTCCATCCTTCTCATAGGTCCAGCCCTTGTCGGTGAGCATCTGAACCGTCTCAGCCACATAACCGCTCTCGTGCAGGGAGGACTCAAAGAACCACTGGTCGTACACAATGCCGTACTTCAGCAGGTCCTCCTTCATCTTGGGGATGTTTACCGACAGGCCATACTCCGCCAGCCGCTGCAGGCGCTCATACTCGGGAAGCTCCTTCCAGCTGTCGCCATGTATCTGGTAGATAGCCTGGGCCAGCTCCTTGATATCATCTCCGTGATAGCCCTCCTCGGGGAAGGGGAAGTTCTCCTCGCCCACAATGAGCTGCATATACCGGGCATTGATGGACACAGCAAACTTGTGGATCTGGTTGCCGGCATCGTTGACATAAAATTCCTTCCAGGTATCCCAGCCATCCCGCTTCAGAACGTTGGCCAGGGTATCCCCCAGCACGCCGCCGCGGGCATTGCCCATGTGCATGGGACCGGTGGGATTGGCGGAAACGAACTCCACCATCACCCGCTTGCCGTGGCCTTCATCTCCGGAGCCGTAGGAAGCGCCCTGCGTCTCTACAGAGGCGAGGACCTCTCCGTACCAGCGGGGACCCAGGGTGAAATTCAAAAAGCCGGGACCGGCAATCTCTACCTTCTGGAAAAAGCTGCCCTTCAACTCCAAATTGTCCACAATGATCTGGGCAATGGCCCGGGGCGCCATGTGCAGAGCTTTGGCACCGGCCATGGCAAAGGAAGAGGCATAGTCCCCGTGGGCAGTATCCTTGGGGATCTCCACGGTGGCCTTTACTTCCGCCCCGGCGGGCAGAAGTCCCGCGGCAGCTGCCTTCTCATAGGCGCCCTGAGTCAGCGCAGAAACCTGCTGCCGGGCGGCCTGAATCATATTGCTCATAGTTCTTCCTCTCTTCTCTTTTATTGCTTCAAGCTTCCAATCCCCAGCTCCGCTTCCTTAATATTAATCTGGAAAACGCTTCTTCCTGCCAGGGCGTGGTCAATTTCGATGGAATAATCAATTTCGATGTCGCCCCCCTGGTCGTAGAGCTCGGCCAGCAGATGGCGGGTATTCACCCCGATGGCCATAGCGCCATAAGGTGTATTATACATGGACAGATGCCGGCGCCCCCCTCGGAAAACCATCT
>CALXEN010000153.1 GCA_944387325.1 uncultured Clostridia bacterium
GTGGATGTAGCTGATCTCCTTCAGCTTGAGGCTGCCCTCCAGGGAGAGGGAGTAGTCAAAGCCCCGGCCAATGAAGAAGAGGTCCTCCGCATTCATGAACTGGCTGGCCAGGTACTGGATCTCCTCGCACTGTTCCAGGAGGGGCTTCTGGAGCTCGCTGCTCCGGAGAAGCTGGGCTACCAGCCGCTTGGCCTCCTGCTCATCAATGGCCCCCTTGGCGTAGGCCAGCCGGATGGCGAACAGGTAGAGGCAGCACATCTGAACGGTGTATGCCTTGGTAGATGCCACTGCGATCTCGGGCCCGGCGTAGGTGTACATGACATAGTCGGCGTTCCGGGCAATGCTGCTGCCCACCACGTTGACCACAGCCAGCACCTTGCACCCCTTTTCCTGGGCCAGCCGGAGAGCGGCCAGGGTATCGCTGGTCTCCCCGGACTGGCTGACCACGATCACCAGGTCACTGGGGTCCAGAATGGGGTCATTGTACCGGAACTCGCTGGCAATATCCACCAGGGCAGGCACCCGGGCGATCTTTTCAATGGCGGCTTTCCCCACCATTCCGGCGTGCATGGCGGTACCGCAGCCCACCAGCCGGATGTTCCGGACTCCCGCCAGAACCTCATCACTCAGCTCCGGGATCCCCAGCTGAGGCATTCCCTCCTCCACCCGGGGGCTTACTGTGGCGGTGATGGCCCGGGGCTGCTCATGAATCTCCTTGAGCATGAAATGAGGGAATCCCCCCTTCTCTGCCGCCTCCATATCCCAGTCGGCGGTGAGGGTCTCTTTCTGAATGGGCTGGAGGAAGCTGTTGAAGAAGGTCACTCCCTCCTCCTGGAGAACGGCGATGTCCCCCTCGTCCAGGACGCTGTAATTCCGGGTATATTTCAGCAGGGCGGGGATATCGCTGGCAATAAAGTTTTCCCCTTCCCCGTAGCCCACAATAAGGGGGCTCTCCTTCCGCACCGCATAGAGGGTGTGGGGGAAATCGTTGAAGAGGATCCCCAGGGCATAGCTGCCCCGCACCTGGGCCAGAGCCTGCTGGATGGCTGCCAGGGGGTCCCCGGTGTAATAGTAGTCCAGCAGCTTGACCAGAACCTCGGTATCGGTCTCGCTTTCAAAGCTGTACCCCCGCCGGGTAAGCTGCTCTTTCAGGCTGCCGTAATTTTCAATGATCCCGTTGTGGACGATGGTCACGTTGGGGGCACCCTGGGGATGGCTGTTCACATCGCTGGGGGCTCCGTGGGTGGCCCACCGGGTATGCCCGATCCCCAGCCCGGTGGCGGGGTAATTGGCCTCCTTCAGTATTTCAGCCAGATTTACCAGCCGGCCTTTGGCCTTGCAGACCTCAATGGCTCCCCCGATCATAAGGGCTACCCCGGCGGAGTCATACCACCGGTACTCCAGTTTGGTCAGGCCGTCGATCAAAACCTGGGCAGCGTTCCGCTTGCCCACATATCCTACAATACCACACATAATTGTGTATAATCTCCTCTGGTTGTAAAAAAGAATTCTTCTCTTTTCCCACTGTCCTGGCAGGAATTGTCAGGTCATTGCTGCCCTGGTTTGCCTACCGCTGTCGGCCGCATCAGTGGATGGCCGGGGAGTACCCGCCGAAACTTCGAATTTCTCCCGCCTCGTCACCCCGGAGGCACGCAGCCTGCCCGGGGTCCGGCGCTGTTGATTTCTTGGTTCATTTTCCTCCTGTTACAAAAATTGCTTCAGCCTGGGCCGCAGCTTGATCCGGTAAGCCACCGAAAAGCTGAAAAGCAGGCTGTCATAGGCAAGAAAAGTGAGGATCCCCAGCACCCCAAAGGCAGCCAGAGCGGCGGTCCCCATCTCCCCCAGCCCTGCCACCGTGGGGAAGAGCATCTCCAAAGACCCGTACATGAGGCAGAGCATCACCACAAAATAGAGCAGCTTTGCCCCCCACCCCAAAAGCCGGGGCCGGATCCTGCCCAGCTTGTTCCGGATCATGGGGTAGGGTCCCGCCATGAAAAGGAAACAGAAGGACATCTCCGGATCGGTGGAGACCAGCAGGGAGAGCGCCCCCACCGCCAGGTAGAGGACGAAGGCCATCCGATTGCCATATTCCTGGGCAATGGGGACCAGCAGAAGCCCTGCCAGCATGGGAGCGCAGAAGGTGGCCAGGGGGATCACATCCCCCAGCAGCATGGCTGTGACCATGAGGGATCCCATGACACCGCAGAGGGCCATGCGCTTGCTTTTCCTCCGTGCCATGGAACCGTCTCCCTTCCTCTTTCTTGTCCTTTGGTATTCTACACTATTTTCACCTTCATTGCAACTTTTCACATCAGGCCGGAGCCTGCCGTCCCGTCTGGCGGGCCATCTCCTCCACGGTGCAGAAGGTGAACCCTTCCTGCCGGAACCAGTCAATGATCCGGGGCAAGGCCTGGGCGGTGGTGGCGGTGGCAGAGGTATCGTGCATGAGGACCACACAGACCGATTTTTCTTCCACGTCTCCCCGGATATTTTTCAGGATCTGGTCCGCTGTGGGATGTCCTCCTACCGCATCCTCGGCGCAGACATTCCAGTCAATGTACTGGTATCCCTTCTCCGCTGCCTGGGCTTTCAGTTCCTTCATAATGTTGCTTCCACCGTACTTGTGGCTGACGGTGTTGGTACTTCCCCCGGGGAACCGCAGCCAGGTTACGGTGGACAGGTCCACATAATGGCAGATGGATTGGCGCAGCGTCTTAATATCCAGCCAGAAGGCTTCGGTATCGGCATAGATATCCTGGTACCGGTGGCTGGCGGTGTGAAGGCCGATCTGGTGCCCCTCCTCCACTGCCCGGGTAATGAGGGGCAGATATTCCCGGTTATGATCGTCAGCGATGACAAAAAAGGTGGCTGGCACCCCCTCCTCCTTCAGGATGTCCAGCACCTCTCCGGTGGTGGCGCTGGGGCCATCGTCGAAGGTGAGGCAGACCAGCCGTTTCCCATCCTCCAAAGCCTGTCCGCCGTCCACCTGAAGCCAGTCATCCTGGGGGATGGCGGTCAGGGTTTCATCCCCGCAGCCCACCGGGAGCTGGGCGCATCGCAGGGCCAGGGTGACCCCCATCATGGCTATCCCTATCCCGAAATAAATCTTCCTTCGCAGCTCCCCCCGCCTGTAATCCATCCGCTTCCCTGCCCCCTCTGATTGATTTTATGGCCCAAACCTTTTATACTAGAGGATATGACCGGGGGCGGTCCCATTATGCCCCCGGGAAAGAGAGGGAATGGTATGACAGATGTGATCTCACTGGCTACCCTGGTGCTGGCAGGCCTGGCCTGTATTTTTTCTCTGGCTGCCTGGATCAGGGCGGGGCGGAAGGCGGACAGTCAGGGGCAGTCGGCCCAGCTCTACCGGCAGATCTCCGAGACCCTGGAGAACAACACCGCCCGGCAGCTGCAATATCTCCAGAGCCAACAGAACTCCCTCCAGCAGGGGCTGACCGCCCAGAACCGGTTGGTGGCCCAGCAGCTTCAGGGAATGTCGGTCCAGACGGAACAGAAGCTGGAGAACATCCGCACCACCATGGAAAACCGGCTGGCCAGCCTCCAGCGGGACAACAACCAGCAGCTGAACCAGATGCGGATGACGGTGGATCAGCAGATGCAGAAGACCCTGGACGAGAAACTGAACCGGAGCTTTGGCCTGGTAAGCCGCCAGCTGGAGCAGGTGTACAAGGGGCTGGGAGAAATGCAGACCCTGGCCGCCGGGGTGGGCGACCTGAAAAAGGTGCTCAGCGGGGTAAAGACCCGAGGGATCCTGGGGGAGGTGCAGCTGGCCTCCATCCTGGAGCAGCTTCTCACCCGGGACCAGTACGCCCAGAACATTGCCACCATCCCCGGCAGCGCCGAGCGGGTGGAGTTTGCCCTCCGGCTGCCGGGGGACGGGACCCAGCCGGTCTACCTTCCCATCGACGCCAAATTTCCTCTGGATGCCTACAATGCCCTGGTGACAGCCCAGGAATCGGCTGATCCCCGGCTGGTGGAGGCGGCCGCCAAGAGCCTGGAGCAGCGGGTCCGGGGCTTTGCCAAGGATATCCGGACCAAGTACGTCCGCCCGCCCTACACCACCGATTTCGGGATCATGTTCCTGCCGGTGGAGGGCCTCTATGCGGAGGTGGTGAGCCGAGGGATCGCCGACCGGGTCCAGTCGGAATTCCGGGTAGTGGTGGCCGGTCCCACCACCATGAGCGCCCTTCTCAACAGCCTCCAAATGGGGTTCCGGACCCTGGCCATCCAGCAGCGGAGCAGCGAAGTCTGGAAGGTGCTGGACAGCGTCAGCCAGGAATTTGAGACCTTTGGTCTGGCCCTGGCCCAGACACAGAAGCGGATCGCCCAGGCGGGCAGCGACCTGGAAAATCTGGTAGGAGTGCGGACCCGGCAGATTCAGCGGAAGCTGCAAGCGGTGGGTGAGATGAATCCTGCCCCCCAGGAATCCCCGGTCTCCTCTGCCCTGCCCGGGTCTGATGAAGATTTTTCCAAATAACCGGCAGTTAGCTCTTGACTTTTACCCCCTTCCTGTGGTATTATGAATCCTGCGGTGAGGAACCGCAGAATATGCGAGAGTGCTGGAACTGGCAGACAGGCACGTTTGAGGTGCGTGTGCTATTAGCGTGTGGGTTCAAGTCCCATCTCTCGCACCAGAAAAAAGGCGGTTGCCCACGGGGCGACCGCCTTTTTTCTGGTCAGTTGAGGCTTGAAGCCGGCAGCGTACCCTGAGGGCATAGCCCTCAGGGTGAAATCTTTTGCAAAGCAAAAGATTTTTCAAGTCCCGTCTTCCGGCCCTCCTCATCCCTTTTCCGCCCAAGCATGGCAACTGCCTTTTTCCCGGGCGGATGGACTTTTTAAACTTGAAAAGAAGGTGCTTTTTATGGGTTCCGATACCCTTTCTCCCCAGACAAGAATCTTCCGGGATATGCCCGTTCCCGCCGCTCTGGGAAAGATGATTCTTCCGGCGGTAGTCAGCCAGCTGATCGTCCTGATTTATAACATGGCTGACACCTTCTTTGTGGGGCAGACCGGGGACCCCTACATGGTAGCCTCCACTTCCCTGATTCTGCCTGTTTTCAATATTACCCTTTGTCTGGCAGGCCTTTCGGGAGTGGGCGGCGGTTCCCTTATCTCCCGCCTGCTGGGTCAGTCCCGGGAAGAGGAAGCTCGCCGGGTAAGTGTCTTTTCCCTCTGGCTGGGCGTTTTCATTGCAGTAGTCTTTGCCCTGGGCACTGCCCTTTTCATGGACCCTCTTTTGGGGCTGCTGGGTGCCGGGGAAAATACCTACCCTTACGCCCGGCAATATGCCTTCTGTGTCATTGTGCTGGGAGGCGTTCCCACGGTACTGTCCAACGTTCTGGCCAATCTCATTCGAAGCATCGGCCGTTCCCGGGAGGCCAGTGCAGGCATTATTCTGGGCGGTGTCCTGAACATTGCCCTGGACCCTCTTTTCATGTTTGTGCTTCTCCCCTCCGGTCATGCGGTGCTGGGGGCCGGAATTGCCACCTGCATTTCCAACTGTGCGGCCCTGCTCTACTTTATCCGGGTTCTGGTAGGGATGGGGCCCGGCTCCATCATCACCTTCAATCCCCGGGAGGGTATGCCCTGCAGGGAAAGCATCCTGGGGGTGTTCGGGGTAGGTATCCCCTCCGCCGTGGCCACCCTTCTGTTTGATCTGGATTATGTGGTGCTGGACAAGCTTATGGTCTCCTACCATGACCTGGCTCTGGCCGCCATCGGCATTGTACTGAAGGTGGAGCGTTTCCCCCTGAACGTAGGAATCGGTATCTGTCAGGGTATGCTTCCGCTGGTGGCCTACAACTATTCTGCGGGAAACAAAAAGCGGATGGAGGATGCCATCCGTTTTTCCCGGACCCTGGGTCTGGTGATTGCTTGAGTAAGCATTCTTCTCTATGAATTGTTTGCTCCCCAATTGGCCAACCTGTTTATCTCGGAGCCCCAGACTGTAGCTCTGGCCACCCAATTCCTCCGAATCCGGGTACTGGCCACTCCCCTCATGTTCCTGAGTTTCTTTCCCGTCTACCTTTTCCAGTCCTTCGGGAAAGGCCGGATCTCCCTGTTCCTGGGGGTTGCCCGGTGGCT
>CALXEN010000154.1 GCA_944387325.1 uncultured Clostridia bacterium
ATTATAATCCTTTGGGGAAAAATGTCAAGCCGTTTTGGCAGATTTTTTAGATTTTTTTATCTCTCCCACTGCTTTTCCCAGCCCGGTCACCCAGGCCAGGGGAAGGTAGAGGCTGCACCCTGCCCCATACACCAGCAGCTGACCCCAAAGGGTGGTGGGCTGGAGCTGCCGTCCCAGCACCACCGCCGCCCCCAGGGCTGCTCCCAGGCAGAGCAGCGGCCGGAAGATCCAGGGCCACCATTCCATCTTCATCCGAGCCACCACCAGCATCCGGTGGACATTCAGATAACAGGTCATGCAGTTGCTCACCGCCATCATGACCAGAAATCCTTCCATCCCATACCGTGGCAGGAATACCGCCACACAGATAATCCGCAGGATACTGTCTATCAGGCTGTATCGAAATCCTGCCGCCTGTTCCCCCAGTCCGTTGAGGATCCCGTCAATCATCCCTTCCAGGTACATGAAAGGAACCATGGGGCCCAGAGCCATGAGATAAAGCCCCACCTGGCTGTCCCCATAGAGAATCTCCCCGGCCTGCCGCCCGCAGAGGGTGCAGACGCCCCCCGCCAGGATGCTGATGGAACCGGTCAGCACCATGGTCCTGCCGATGAGCCGCCGGATGGTGCCGTAGTGGCGGCGGGTGTAGGCCGCCGTGATCTCAGGGAGGAGCAGGGTGGAAAGGGCTGCCAGAAAGCTGAAGGGAAAGAGGACCACCGGCATGGCCATCCCCCGGAGCGCTCCGTACTGGCTTACCGCCAGGGTCCGGTCCCCCAGGTAGAGGGTCAGGCAGATGGGGACCAGGGCGTTCTCCGCCGCATGGAGGGCACTGGAAAGGCACCGGTCCCCCTGGAGGGGAAGGATGATCTTCCAGATTTCCCGGTCGTGGCGGCGGGTGGCCTTTTCCCGGATGGGCCGGTCCCGCCGGTAGCAGAGATACATGATGCCGCAGCTGACCCCCTCGCTGAGGGCGGTCCCCGCCATGACCGCCCCGCAGGCAGCTCCAAGTCCCAGGGGCAGCACCCGCTCCAGCAGGAAGAACACCAGGCCCAGCCGGATCATCTGCTCCGTCATCTGGCTGAAAATGTTGGGGGCTACCGCCCGCCGGGCCAGGAAATATCCTCGCCAGACAGCGGCCATTCCCATAAAGGGAAGGCTGAGGGCCAGAAGGGCCAGGGGCAGGGCTGCCTGTGGGTCTCCCAGCCAGTAGACCGCCGCCGGTTTTGCCAGGGCCAGCTGCAAGATTCCCGCCAGAAGGCCCAGGCCCAGCCCAAACCAGGCGATCCGCCCCACTACCGGCCCGGCGCTCTCCTCCTGATTTTCCATTTTGGCCGTCATTCCCGCCGCCGCCACGCTGAGGCCGGCGGTGGCCAGGGAGATGCTTACATTGTAAACCGTCAAAACCAGCTGGTAGAGGCCCATTCCCTGACTTCCCAGCCTGGCGGCCAGAGCCACCCTGAACACCATTCCCAGGGCCCGGAGAATCATCCCGGACACCGTCAGCAGCAGGGCGTTTTTGAAATACCGTTCCATCCCCCACCCCCCGTTTCTTTTAACAGCCTATGCGCCGGGATGGAGGAATTATACGGTTGTATCCCAGGGAAAATTGTGATACAATGAGGTTTGCAGATGAATTGCACCGCCTTGGAAAAAGGCGAAAGGAGATAGAAAAATGAGTCAAGAATGTAATCACGATTGCAGCAGCTGCTCCGCCAACTGCTCCAGCCGGACCTCCGGTGCTCCTGCCAAGGAGGCTCCCCATCCCAAAAGCCGGATCAGCAAGGTCATCGGCGTTGTGTCCGGAAAGGGCGGCGTGGGCAAGAGCATGACCAGCGCTATGCTGGCCGTGGCCATGCGCCGGAAGGGCTACTCCGTGGGGATCCTGGACGGGGATATCACCGGGCCCAGCATTCCCAAGCTGTTTGGCATCCACGGGAAGGCCATGGGAGACCAGGACGGCATCTGGCCTATCCAGAGCCGCACCGGCATCCAGGTCATGAGCATCAACCTGCTGCTGGACAACGAGGAGGACCCTGTGGTATGGCGGGGGCCTGTCATTGCCGGAGCCGTCAAGCAGTTCTGGCAGGACGTCATCTGGCAGGATGTGGATTTCATGTTTGTGGATATGCCTCCGGGAACCGGGGACGTGCCCCTCACCGTATTCCAGAGCCTGCCGGTGGACGGGATCATTGTGGTGGCCAGCCCCCAGGAACTGGTGAGCATGATCGTCTCCAAGGCCGTGAACATGGCCCAGATGATGAATGTGCCCATCCTGGGCATTGTGGAAAACATGAGCTACTTCACCTGCCCTGACTGCGGCAAGAAGATCCAGATCTTCGGGGAGAGCCATGTGGACGAGATCGCCGCCAGCCATGGGCTGGAGGTGCTGGCCAAGCTGCCCATGGACCCCGCCCTGGCCCAGGCTGCGGACAACGGCCTCATTGAGACCTACCCTGCCGAGCCTCTGGCCGACGCAGCGGACAAGATTGCCCGGCTGCTGTAAGGAGTTCCCTGTCCCATGAAAAAATTTATGAGCGAGTTCAAGAAGTTTGCCCTTCGGGGAAATCTTCTGGACATGGCCGTCGGCGTGGTGGTGGGCGGCGCCTTCACCACCATCGCCAACAGCCTGGTCTCCGATATTCTCATGCCCCTCATCGGGCTGCTCACCGGAGGCATTGATTTCACCAGCTTTTCCATCACCCTGGGTCTGGGGGAAAACGCCGCCAAAATTGCCTACGGCAATTTCCTGCAAAATGTCATCGTTTTCCTTATCACCGCCTTTGCGGTGTTCCTCATGGTGAAGGCCATCAACAAGTTCCAGGAAGCTGCCCGGCGGGAGAAGGATGCCCAGGCGGCAGCCGCTCCCAAGGGTCCCACCACCGAACAGCTTCTGGCTGAGATCCTGGCCGAACTGAAAAGCCGGTAACAAACCACACTTTACCGGTTGCAATTTAAACAGCTTTATAGTATACTTACCATAATTTGTTGGAACAATGACGTTCCCGGATCCGGGCGGCGGTGTGCCCCCTGGTGCGGGGACGTTTTTTTATTCCAGGGAAGTGAGGGAATACGCTATGGAAAACTTTACCCAGCGCACCGCTCCCGCCGGGCTGTACGAATCCCGGTTTGAGCATGACAACTGCGGCATTGGAGCCGTGGTGGATGTGAAGGGCAGGAAGACCCACCAGACCGTCACCGACGCCCTCCACATTGTGGAGCACCTGGAGCACCGGGCCGGCAAGGACGCCCAGGGCAAAACCGGGGACGGAGTGGGCATCCTCCTCCAGATCAGCCACAAATTCTTCTCTAAGGCTGCCGCCCAGATGGGGCTGGAACTGCCTGCCCAGCGGGACTACGGGGTAGGAATGTTCTTCTTTGACCAGAATGAACACCGCCGCACCCAGGCCATGAAGATGCTGGAGATCATCTGCAAAAAGGAAGGGGTGGAGTTCCTGGCCTGGCGGCAGGTTCCGATCCAGGCGGACATTCTGGGTCAGAAGGCCCGGGACTGTATGCCCGCCATCTGGCAATGCTTTGTGAAAAAGCCCCGCCACTGCGCCCGGGGCCTGGACTTTGACCGGAAGCTATATATCATCCGCCGGGTCTTTGAGCAGAGCAACAACGGCAGCTATGTGTGCAGCTTCTCCAGCCGGACCATCGTCTACAAGGGGATGTTCCTGGTGGGAGAACTGCGGAATTTCTACCTGGATCTCCAGGACGAGGACTATGAGAGCGCCATCGGAATGGTCCACAGCCGGTTCTCCACCAACACCAGTCCCAGCTGGAAGCGGGCCCATCCCAACCGGCTCATCCTCCACAACGGAGAGATCAACACCATCCGGGGGAACGCCGACACCATGCTGGCCCGGGAGGAGACCATCAGCAGCGACCTTCTGAAGGAGGACATGATGAAGGTGCTCCCCATCATCAGCCAGGAGGGCAGCGACAGCGCCATGCTGGACAACGCCCTGGAGTTCCTGGTCATGAGCGGGATGCCCCTGCCCTTGGCAGTGATGGTCACCATCCCCGAACCCTGGAGCAACGACAAAAACATGAACCAGAAAAAGCGGGACTTCTACCAGTATTACGCCACCATGCTGGAGCCCTGGGACGGTCCCGCTGCCATCCTCTTCAGCGACGGGGATGTGATGGGGGCAGTCCTGGACCGGAACGGTCTCCGCCCCAGCCGGTATTATATCACCGCCGACGGACGGGTCATTCTTTCCAGCGAGGTGGGGGTGCTGGACATTCCCCAGGATCAGATCGTCAAGAAGGACCGGCTCCGTCCCGGGAAGATGCTCCTCATTGACACGGTGAAGGGGGAGATCCTGGACGACGAGGCCCTGAAAATGGACTACGCTTCCCGCCAGCCCTACGGGGAATGGATCGACCGGAACCTGGTAAATCTTTCCGACCTGAAGATCCCCAACCGGAAGATCCAGAGTTACTCCCATGAGGAACTGGTGCGGCTCCAGAAGAGCTTCGGCTACGACTATGGGGATGTTTCCTCCGGTATTCTTCCCATGGCCAAGACCGGGCTGGAGCCCACCAACGCCATGGGGGTGGATACTCCCCTGGCCTGTCTCAGCGTACACCGGCCTCCCCTTTTCAACTATTTCAAGCAGATGTTCGCCCAGGTGACCAACCCGCCCATTGACGCCCTGCGGGAGAAGGTGGTCACCAGCACCACCGTCTATGTGGGAAGCCACGGCAATCTTCTGGAGGAGAAGGCGGACAACTGCAAGGTCCTGAAGATCGACAACCCCATCCTCACCGAGACCGACCTGCTGAAAATCAAGGAGATGAAGGTCCCCGGCTTCCAGGTGGCGGTCATCCCCATCACCTACTATATGGGGACCAGCCTGGAGCAGGCCATCGACCGGCTCTTCATTGAGGTAGACCGTGCCTACCGGGACGGTGCCAATATCCTCATCCTCTCCGACCGGGAGATCGACGAGTACCATCTCCCCATCCCCAGCCTGCTGGCGGTGAGCGCCGTTTCCAAGCACCTGGTCCGGACCAAGAAAAAGACTGCCGTGGCCCTCATTCTGGAAAGCGGGGAACCCCGGGAGGTCCACGACTTCGCCACCCTGCTGGGGTACGGCGCCTGCGCCATCAATCCCTATCTGGCTCAGGAGACCATTGGGGAGCTCATTGAGCAGGGGCTGCTGGACAAGGATTTTTATGCCGCCGTAGAGGACTACGACAAGGCCATCCTGGGAGGCATTGTAAAGATCGCCGGGAAGATGGGCATTTCCACCATCCAGAGCTACCAGGGCAGCCAGATTTTCGAGGCCGTGGGGATCAGCGCTCCGGTCATTGAGAAATACTTTACCAACACCGTCAGCCGGGTGGGCGGGGTAACCCTGGCCGACATCCAGGCCGACATGGAAGCCCGCCACCAGCAGGCCTTTGACCCCATGGGGCTGGACATCAACATGGAGCTGGACAGCGTGGGCTTCAAAAAGTTCCGGTCCGGGAAGGAGGAACACCTCTACAATCCCGAGACCATCCACCTCCTCCAGCAGGCCACCTGGCGGGGAGACTATTCCCTCTTCAAACAGTACACCGCCGCTGTGGAGGCCTCCACCACCCTGGGCGCCCATCTCCGCAGTCTCCTGGACTTCAACTACCCCCAGGAGGGAATTCCCCTGGAGGAGGTGGAGCCCGCCGAGGAGATCGTAAAGCGGTTCAAGAGCGGAGCCATGAGCTACGGCGCTCTCAGCAAGGAAGCCCATGAGTGCCTGGCCATTGCCATGAACCGGCTAGGCGCCAAGAGCAACTGCGGCGAGGGCGGCGAGGACGAGGAGCGGTACGGCGGCCCCGCCAACAGCGCCATCAAGCAGGTGGCCAGCGCCCGGTTCGGGGTGACCAGCAAATACCTGGTCTCCGCCCGGGAGATTCAGATCAAGCTGGCCCAGGGGGCCAAGCCCGGGGAGGGCGGCCAACTGCCCGGGAACAAGGTCTACCCCTGGGTGGCCAAGACCCGGCACAGCACCACCGGGGTGGGGCTCATCAGTCCCCCGCCCCACCATGACATCTACTCCATTGAGGATCTGGCCCAGCTGATCTACGATCTGAAATGCGCCAACCGCACCGCCGACATCAACGTAAAACTAGTGTCCGAGGCCGGGGTAGGCACCATCGCCAGCGGTGTAGCCAAGGCCGGCGCTCAGGTAATCCTGATTTCCGGCTATGACGGCGGCACCGGAGCCGCTCCCACCAACAGCATCCGGAACGCCGGTCTGCCCTGGGAGCTGGGCCTGGCCGAGACCCACCAGAGTCTCATTATGAACGGGCTGCGGAGCCGGGTGCGGCTGGAGGTGGACTCCAAGCTGATGGACGGCCGGGACGTGGCCATCGCCGCCATGCTGGGTGCGGAAGAATTCGGCTTTGCCACCGCTCCCCTGGTGACCATGGGCTGTGTCATGATGCGTGTCTGCAACCTGGATACCTGTCCTGTGGGGATCTGCACCCAGAATCCCCAGCTCCGGAAGAACTTCAAGGGGAAGCCGGAGTATGTTATGAACTTCATGCTCTTTATGGCCCAGGAGCTGCGGGAGTATATGGCCCGGCTGGGGGTCCGCACCCTCAACGAGCTGGTGGGCCGCACCGACCTGCTCCGGGTCAAGGAGGGGCTTGCCGGCACCCGGGCCGCCCGGCTGGACATGGACCGGCTTCTCCACAATCCCCTGGTGGAGGATTCCTCCATCCACTTCCAGCCCGGGGACAGCTACGACTTCCGGCTGGAAGAGACCAAGGATATGCAGGTCCTTATGAAGAAGTTCAAGTCCGCCTTTGAGAAGGGAACTTCCAAGACCATCCAGGTCCAGGTGGGGAACACCGACCGGGCCTTCGGCACCATCTTCGGCAGCGAGATCACCGGGAAATACGGCAACACCCTGCCGGAGGACACCTTTGTGGTCCAGTGTACCGGCAGCGGCGGCCAGAGCTTCGGCAGCTTCATTCCCCAGGGCCTGACCCTGGAGCTGACCGGAGACTGCAACGACTACCTGGGGAAGGGTCTCAGCGGCGGCAAGCTGGTCGTCCGGCCCGACCCCAAGGCCTCCTTCAAGCCGGAGGAGAACATCATCATCGGGAATGTAGCCCTCTACGGAGCCACCGGCGGCAAGGCCTTCATCAGCGGCGTGGCCGGCGAGCGGTTCTGTGTCCGGAACAGCGGCGCTGTGGCCGTAGTGGAGGGCGTGGGCGACCACGGCTGCGAGTATATGACCGGCGGCACCGTGGTGGTCCTGGGCTCCACCGGGAAAAACTTTGCTGCCGGCATGAGCGGCGGCATCGCCTACGTGCTGGACGAAAGCTGGGATTTCTACCAGCGGGTGAACAAGGACATGGTCAGCCTGGAGCCGGTGGAGCACAAGCATGACGTGGCCACCCTGAAGGAGCTGATCCGGGCCCATGTGGAGGCCACCGGCAGCCCCCGGGGCCAGGCCATTCTGGAGGATTTTGGCAGCTATCTGCCCAAGTTCAAGAAGGTCCTACCCCACGATTATGACCGGATGCTCCGGCTCATCGCCCAGGCAGAGGAAAATGGTCTGGACAGCGAGCAGGCCCAGATCGAGGCATTCTATGCCCAGAAGAACGTTTAAGGAGGTACACTGACATGGGAAAACCTACCGGTTTTATGGAATTTGACCGCAAGCTGAGTACCCAGGTACCTGCTTATGAGAGAATCCAGAACTTTAACGAATTTCACATTCCTCTCTCCCGGGAGGAGCAGCGGAATCAGGGCGCCCGGTGCATGGAGTGCGGGGTTCCCTTCTGCCAGAGCGGCATGACATTGGGCGGGATGACCAGCGGCTGTCCCCTCCACAACCTGATTCCCGAATGGAACGACCTGGTCTAACAGGGCCGGTGGGAGCTGGCCCTTCACCGGCTTTGGGCCACCAACCGGTTCCCGGAGTTCACCAGCCGGGTCTGCCCCGCCCTCTGCGAGGCCGCCTGCACCTGCGGCATGGCCACCGGGGACCCGGTCTCGGTAAAGGAAAACGAGTACGCCATCATTGAGACCGCCTACCAGAAAGGCTGGGTCCAGCCCTGTCCTCCCCCCGCCCGCACCGGGAAGTCGGTGGCGGTGGTGGGGAGCGGCCCTGCCGGGCTGGCGGCGGCGGACCTGCTGAACAAGCGGGGCCACAGTGTTACCGTCTATGAGCGGGATGACCGGGTGGGGGGCCTCCTCATGTACGGCATCCCCAACATGAAGCTGGAGAAGCAGGTCATTGACCGGCGGGCGGACATCCTCAAGGCTGAAGGGATCCGGTTTGTCACCGGCTGCGATGTGGGCCGGGATATTCCCGCCCGGCAGCTGGCGGACCAGTACGATGCCCTGGTCCTGGCCTGCGGGGCCAAGGAGGCCCGGGATCTTCCGGTGGAGGGCCGGGACGCCCAGGGGATCTACTTTGCCGTGGATTTTCTCTCCGCCGTCACCAAGAGCCTGCTGGACTCTGATTTTGCAGACGGAGCCTGTCCCACCGCCCAGGGGAAGGATGTCCTCATCATCGGAGGTGGCGACACCGGCAACGACTGCGTAGGCACCTCCATCCGTCAGGGATGCGCCTCCGTCACCCAGCTGGAGATGATGCCCTGCCCGCCCACAGAACGGGCAGAAAACAACCAGTGGCCGGAATGGCCCCGGGTGCTGAAGGTGGACTATGGCCAGGAGGAGAGCATTGCGGTGTTCGGAAAAGACCCCCGGGAATATCAGACCACTGTGAAGTCCTTCTACAAGGACGAAAAGGGCCAGGTCTCCGGTGCCCGGATTGCCCGGCTGGCTCCCCAGAAGGACGAAGCCACCGGCCGGACCCTCATGGTCCCTACCGGGGAGGAGTACGATCTTCCCTGCCAGCTGGTCCTCATTGCCGCCGGCTTTACCGGCTGCGAGGAATATCTTCCCCAGGATCTGGGGCTGGAGCGCACCACCCGAGGCACCCTGGCAGACAGGGATTACGCCACCGCCCTGCCCAAGGTGTTTACCTGCGGGGATATGCGCCGGGGCCAGAGCCTGGTGGTCTGGGCCCTGCGGGAGGGCACCGAGGCCGCCGCTGCGGTGGACCGGTACCTGATGGGGTACACCAACCTGTAATACAGCACTAAAAAGGACGTGATCCGTATGGGTCACGTCCTTTTTTCATGTTTATTGATAATATTGGGTGTACAGTTCCCAGGCCCGGGGGGTGTACTCTTCCGACAGGATCACATCAAATCCGTTCCCCTGGACCAGTCCCCGGCTCTCCGGGAGACTGTAATCTATGTTCAGGGTGATCTGGGCTTCCTGGTCCCGGAAAGCCGGGTCCTCCAAAAAGCTGTACTGCCAGTTTCCTTCCCGCAGGTCCTGAGCCAGGGCTTCCATGAAGGCCCGGTTCCGGGATCCTGCATCGTAGGAGACTCCCTCCTGCATCTGGTAGATCTGACTGTACGGAGCCCAGCTTTCCAGAATAGCAGGGATGTCCACCCGGGACAGGACCTGGGCTAGCTGGTGATCCGGGTCATTGGGATCCCCCACTCCCTGGCGGGTAGTCACCACCGTGTAGTTCCGGACCATGCTTCCCCCATTTGGGTACTGGTACCGGATCATCATGGAATTGTAGTGGTATTCTTCCGCCCAACCACTGCGGGTCCCGTAGGCGGCCGCCTCCGTAGATTGGACTACTCCATTGTATTTTTCGTCGGGGTAATCGGCGTTTTGGAGGAGCAGCTGGCTGTACTCCCGGTGCCACTGGATCAGTTCCTCCATCTGCTGCCGGTCTGTGAGAGTCAGTTCCAGGTCGCTGCCTGCCACCGGGCCATAGTAGGCCTGGTTATACAGACTCAGGTCAATGTGGTCCACCTTATCCGGATTTGGCACCCGGGTCACATACCCCAACCCTCCGGTATTCAACGCCACCATGAAGAGGGCCAGCACCAGGGCCATCCCACCAAATTCCCCGGTCAACCGCAGATTCAGCACCCGGAAGGATTTCAGTTCCAGCATCCGGGTGGCCAGAAGCCCCACCCAGGCGCAGACGGTCATAAGGACAAAGATCCTTACCGGGGAACTGGTGGACCCCAGGAGGAGCTGCAAAAAGCTGCTGCCAAAGAGGGCGGAACACAGCCCCACCCCCCACCGCAGCACCACCCGCAGCGGGCGGTAGATCACCAGCTCCGCCGCCCGTTCCAGAGGGCGTTTCCGGTACAGCAGGTAGGCAGCGGCCATGCAGACTAGCCCTGCCAAGGCGTAGCCTGTCAGCAGCCCGGCCCCGTTCAGGGTCCCCTGGTAGTGGCTCACCGTCATCCCCACATTGTACCAGGGAGAGAACCATCCGGCCGCCTCCATCAGTCCTCCTCCGGAGGCATACCCCGGCAGGAACTTCCGGCACAGGTCGCTCACCATAACAGCCAGACCCACTGCCAGGAAATTAAAAGTAAAGAAGAACCCTACCGCCACCCACAGCTGTCCGGTAAGCATCCCGCACAGGAGGGCAAATCCCAGGCACCAGAGATACATCATCCAGGTCGCCCCCAGGGACTGGCCCATAGCCACCAGGCCCTGGGTCAGATCGGACTGGCCAGGCAGGAACCGCACCAGGCCATACACTGCCATGACTAGAGTGGGAATGGCCAGGAACACCGTCCCGCTTATGAGATGGGCGGCAAAGAGCTGCCGGCGCTGGACCGGCAGGGCATGAATGGCCAGGGCGCTGCGGCTGTGGTACAGCCCCCGCAGCAGCCAGGCCGCCACCATACAGCCGTATATGGGGGTCACAAAAAAGACAGACAATCCGGTGCAGTTTTCCCAGAACCGGGCCATCTCCAACGCCGGTTCCCGGAGGGTGTAGGTGCTGGTGGCCATAAAGTTGGCCGCCACCAGCCAAAAGAGGGTGTACCCTGCCCAGATAGGCCAGCTGTTGTGCAGGTCCAGCCGGAGGGCGCCCCGGTTAAACCAGGATCTCTTTGATTCCATCGTCCTGACCTCCCAACTCATAAATGAAGATTTCTTCCAGGGACAAAGGCAGCAGGTCCAGTACCACCGGCTCCTGGGCGGCCAGGGCCGCTTCCAGGGCCTGCTGCTCTCCCCGAATGATGAGGGTGTGTACTCGGCCCAGTACGCTTTGGTGGAGCAGCTGGAAGCCCTCCGGCAGGGGTGCCAGCTCCCGGCCGGGAGCCAGGGCCATCTGCACCTTCACAATATTGTTCTGCAATTCATCCAGGCTCCGCTCCAGCAGCATCCGGCCCTTGTAGAGGATCCCCACATGGTCGCAGACATCCTCCAGCTCCCGCAGGTTGTGGCTGCTCACCAGCACCGTGGTGCCGTTCTCCGCCACGTCGGAGAGAAGCACGCTCCAGACCTGCCGGCGCATGACCGGATCCAGCCCGTCCACCGGCTCGTCCAGCACCAGCACCTGGGGCCGGCAGCTCATGACCAGCCAGAAGGCCGCCTGTTTCTGCATTCCCTTGGAGAAGCTCCGAAGGGGCTTATTCCGGTCGATGGAGGTAAAGATGGAAGCCAGCTTCTCAAACCGTTCCTGGTCAAAGGAGGAGTAAAAGCTCTGATAATGCTTTTTCATCTCGTTCATATCAGCGGAGATGGGGAAATAAAAATCATCAGGGATATTCCCCATGATGGCTTTTACCGCTGGGTTCTCCCAAACCGGCTGGCCCGCCACCTCCACGGTGCCGCTGTCCGGGATATAGCTGCCCAGGATGTGGCGGATGACGGTGGACTTCCCCGACCCGTTGGGCCCCACCAGACCGTACACCGCCCCTTTGGGGACGTGCAGGTCCAGGTGGTCCAGGGCCTTGAACCCGTCAAAGTTCTTGGTAAGATTCTTTACCTGGATCATCTTTTCTCTCCCTCCTTCTCCAACCGGGCGGCCAGCTCCTGCCGGGTCATCCCCAGCTGGACCAGCTCCTCCACGGTTCTGTCCAATTCCTCCAAAAGCTCCTGTCTGCGATGGGCTTTGGTCTCCACGCTGGGGGCCACAAAGCTCCCCTTCCCCGGATAGCTTTCCAGGTACCCCTCCGCCTCCAGCTGGGCGTAAGCCCGCTGGATGGTGTTGGGATTGATGGCCAGGCTGGCCGCCAGCTGCCGTACCGAGGGCATTTTATCCCCCTGTTCCAGCACCCCTGACAGGATCAGCCTTCGCAGACCGTCCTGGATCTGTTCGTTGATGGGGCGATGGTCCCTGGGATTCAGTTGGATCATAGGCCCCTCCTTTCCATCCGTACTAACTGTATTAGTTCGTTCGGTACAGTTATACCACAGTTTTCCAGTCATGTCAACCGCCGGCCCTTCCAAACAAAAAAAGACCGGAGCCCTGGCTGGAGAGCTCCGGTAATGGTAATTCAATAATCGTTCCGCAGGTTTTTCCGCATACGCCGCCAGATATTGAATCCGGTCAGGGCCAGGGCCAGCACCAGGAGCACCGGCACCATCCAGCCGCTTCCCCCTTCATCGTAGCTCTTCATATCGCTCCAGGCCATATCCATGGCGCTGTTGATTTCGTCGGGAAGGGTGACAAATACTTCCGTATTGGCCATAATCTCTTCGCTGGGGTAAGCAATAGGGCTGTACTTCATTTCATCGTCCAGCAGCTCCCACACCTCCTCCATGGGGGTGGAGTAGCCGATGAAGTCAATGTTGGCCAGACCTACATCGGTCTCGCACATATAGTTGATGAAGATCTCCGCCGCCTCCTTGTTTTTGGCGTTGGCGGGGATGCACATGGCGTCCACAAAATAGTTGGTGCCTTCCGCCGGGATGACAAAATCCAGGTTGAGGGATTCGTCCATCATGGTGATCGCATCACCGGCATAGTAGGGGGCCAGGGCCGCTTCTCCCCCGGACATTTTGTCGAAGATTTCGTCCATGACATAGGCCTGGACCACATTCTTCTGGTCCTTCAGCTCCTGGGCGATGATCTCCACTTCCTCCACCGTCTGGGGGTTGAGGCTCATCCCCAGCTTTTTGGCGGCAATGGCAAAGGCGTCCCGGCTGTTGTTGAACATGAGGATGTTCCCCGCATACTCCACATCCCAGAGGGCGTCCCAGCTGGTGGGCGCCTCCTCCACCATTTCGGTGTTGTAGATAATCCCCACGGTCCCCCAGGTGTAGGGAACGCTGTAAGCGTCCTCCGGGTCGTAGGCCACCCCGGCGTAGCTCTCTCCGATCTTGGAGATGTTGGGGATGTTCTCCTTGTCCAGGGGAGCCAGCATCCCCTCCTGGATCATCTTTCCGATCATATAGTCGGAGGGGACGATGACATCGTAGCTGGCGCCGCCGCTTTTCAGCTTGGCATAGAGGCTCTCGTTGCTGTCAAAGGTGGTGTAGTTCACCTTGATGCCTGTGAGGTCCTCAAAGGCGGAGAGGACATCGATACTGTCGTCGCTGCCGTCCGAGATATACAGCCCCCAGTTGTAGACATAGAGGGTGATGTTCTGGTCGGCCAGCCGGTCCCAGTCATAGTCGGCAGAGACGCTGATATCCTCGGTGACCTGGATCATTTCCTGGGCGCTGGCCCCCAGGGCCAGGGTCAGGGCCAGGACCGTCCAAAGAAAGACTGCAATGATTTTTTTCATGAGACTCCCTCCTTACACCCGTCGCTGGTCCCGCTTGTACTGCCGGGACTCCCGGGCATTTCCCACCAGAATGATGGTGAGGATCACAAGGAACATAATGGCGGAGAGGGCATTGATCTCGGGGCTGACCTTCTTCCGGGTCATGCTGTAAATGGCAATGGGAAGGGTCTGGAGGGTGCCGCAGTTAAAGTAGGAGATGATGAAATCATCGATGGAATAGGTGATGCAGATGAGAAAGGCCGACAGGATGGCCGGGGTGAGCTGGGGCAGCACCACCTTGAAGAAGGCCTGTTTGTGGTCGCAGCCCAGGTCCAGGGCAGCCTCGTAGATTCGGCCGTCCAGCTGCCGCAGCTTGGGGCTGACGTTGAAGATGACATAGGGCAGGTTGAAGGTGATGTGACTGATGAGGAGGGTGGGCAGGCCGAAGAGGCTGTCCGGCAGAGGGATCCCCAGCCCGTTGAGGAAGGTGACCCCGGTGTTGTACCCCACAAAGAGAAGCATGAGGGAGACGCCGGTAATGATCTCCGGGTTGACCACCGGGATATAACTGATATTCTCAATGACCAGCCGGCTCTTCTTCCCCATCCCGTTGATGCCGATGGCCGCCATGGTGCCCAGCACCGTGGCAACTATGCTGGAAATCACCGCCACCAGAAGGCTGAGGGCCAGGGCTTCCAGGATCATATCATTGCTGAAAAGGCTTTTGTACCAGTCCAGGGTAAAGCCGGTAAAGTTGGAGCGGCTTTTGCTCTCATTGAAGCTGAAGGCGATCATCACCCCGATGGGAAGGTACATGAACCCCATAATGAGGATAACATAAGCCCGCTGAAGGGTCCGCCAATGTTTGGTCTTCATTACATGGCACCCCCTTCCAGGCCTTCCTCGTCGAAGGTGTTGGTGAAGCTCATGCAAAGCAAGACGATGACCATAAGGACCAGGCTCATGGCGGAGCCCAGGTTGAAGTTATAGCTGTTTCCCAGGAACTGGAGCTCAATCAAATCGCCGATGAGAAGGTTGGAACCGCCCCCCAGCATCCGGCTGATGATGAAGGTGGAGACGCTGGGCACAAAGACCATGGTGATCCCGGTGGCAATGCCCGGTGCGGAGAGGGGGATCAGGACCCGGGTCAGGGTCCCCCAGGTGGAGGCTCCCAGGTCCTGGGCTGCCTCGATGACGCTGTCCTCGATTTTGGTCATGGCGGTGTAAAGGGGCAGGATCATGTAGGGGAGATAGTTGTAGACCATCCCCAGCACCACCGCCCCGGAGGTATTGATCATGTTGAAGGGCCCAATGCCGAACACGCTCAGGAATTTGTTGATGAGACCGTTGTTTTCCAACAGGCTCATCCAAGCGTAGGTCCGGAGAAGGAAGTTCATCCACATGGGCAGCATAATGAGCATGAGCATGGTGTGCTGCTTGGAGGAACGAAGCCGACTGAGGAAATACCCCAGGGGGAAAGCCAGCACCAGACAGATGAGGGTGGCCTCCGCAGCCAGAATCAGGCTCCGGGCAAAGACGCTGCTGTACCGGCCGATGGTGGTAAGGTTGGAGAGGGTGAAGGCCCCGGATTTATCGGTCAGAGCGTAGGCAATGACGATGAAGAGGGGCACCACCATAAAGATGACCATCCAGACCAGGTAAGGGGCAGCCAGAGATTTTTTCTTGATCATCCCTCAGCCCTCCTGCCGCTCCATAATATGGATCTCGTCGGGGCCGATCCGCATTCCGATGAGCTCCCCGGGCTGACTGGCCTGGGTGGAGTGGATGAGCCATTCCCGGCCCTCCACATCCACGTGCATTTCGAAGTGGACACCCTTGAAGATGACCTCCTTCACCAAGCCGGTGATCTGGCCCTGGACCATGGGGACCACCTTCACATCCTCAGGGCGGACCACCACCTGGACGGGGGTGTTGGGCTTGAAGCCCTTGTCCACGCAGCTGAACTCCTTGCCCGCAAACTCCACCAGGAAATCCCGGATCATGATTCCCTCCAGGATGTTGGAGGCGCCGATGAAGTCCGCCACAAATGCGTTCTTAGGCTCGTTGTAGATGTCCTCGGGGCTCCCGATCTGCTGGATGTTCCCTTCATTCATGACCACCACCGTGTCGGACATGGTGAGGGCTTCCTCCTGGTCGTGGGTGACATAGACGAAGGTGATGTTCATCTCCCGCTGGAGCCGCTTCAGTTCCAGCTGCATCTCCTTTCGGAGCTTCAGGTCCAGGGCGCCCAGGGGCTCGTCCAGGAGAAGGATCTTGGGCTGGTTCACAAGCCCCCGGGCGATGGCCACCCGTTGCTGTTGGCCGCCGGAAAGGGTGGCGATATTCCGCCGCTCGTACCCTTTCAGGCCCACCACCTCCAACATCTCCAGCACCTTGGAGCGGATCTCCTGCTCCGGCAGCTTTTTCAGCCGCAGACCGAAGGCCACGTTCTCAAATACATTAAGATGGGGGAACAAGGCGTATTTCTGGAACACGGTGTTCACCTGGCGCTTGTAGGGCGGCAGGCCGGCGATATCCTTCCCATCAAAAAAGACATTGCCCGATTTCGGTTCGATAAACCCGGCAATGACCCGGAGGGTGGTGGTTTTCCCGCAGCCGGAGGGCCCCAGGAAGGTCACAAACTCCTTGTCATGGATATCCAGGCTGAGACCGTCCAGAATTCTGGCCCCGTCGAAATCGACAACAATGTCCTTCAGTGAAACGATTACATTATTTTCCATATTATTCTGCATCCCCTTTGCGGAAATTTCCCGTGGCTTCTACCCACGAGTCAGCGCCTATTCTGCCGCCCCGCAAAGGTTTGTTACACTCCCCCTCTTCGAGGCAGCTGCAGCGGCAGATCCGGCGCCAATGTGTCAGAGGCAGGCTATTGCCTGCCTCTTAGATGCAACACACAGTATAACTATAAAGGAGTATCCCCCGTTCGTCAATAGATTTGAAAAAATACCTTTTCCCAATCTTAGAACTCGTCTTCCTCCTCTTCAGTACGGAGCACCGCCATAAAGATCACATCGCAGTACTCCCCCTCCAACCGGATCATATCCTGGAAGAGGCCTTCCTGCACGAAACCGGCCTTCTGGTAGGCATGATATGCCGGCTCATTTCCTTTCAGGAGTCGGATGTAGATCTGGTGACGACCCCAAGTCTCACCCCCTTCTTTTACGAGACGGCAGGCGGTTTCGGTTCCGATTCCATGTCCCCGGGCCTCCTCCTCACCAATAAAGATACCGTACTCGGCACAGCTGTTCTCCCAGTCGATGTCCCGGAGATACACCGAACCAATGGGGCGTTGGTCCCCGGCAGTTTCGATGATGTACTGGATCACCTGTCCGGTGGCCACCTTATTTTTCATCCAGCCGTTGTGCATCTCTCTGGTAAAGGGCTGCCGGAAGATAAAGTTTTGCCGTACGGAGGGGGTGTTTCTCCAGTGAACGATCCGGTCCGTATCCTCCATTTCAATGGGACGCAAACGGACCTTTTCTCCCATGATGACAGGTTGGTTCTTCCAGCGTTCATTTTCCATAAAAAGCCAACACCTCCTGAATAACCCGATCCTGGTCCTCTCTGGTCAGCCCATAATACAAGGGCAGCCGGACCAGCCGCTCGCTCTCGGCGGTGGTGTACCGGTCCTCCCCCTGGAACCGGCCGAACTTCAGGCCCGCAGGGGCAGAATGAAGGGGGACATAATGAAACACGGCCAGGATCTCCTTCTCCTTCAGGTAGGAAATCAGGGCGGTCCTTTCCTGAAGGTCCTTACACTTCAGATAATACATATGTGCATTATGGACACAATTTTCGGGGATCACGGGCAGGCCGACCTTTCCCGCCTCTTTCAGCTTCTGAAACGCTTCATTGTACCGGTTCCAGCTGTCCAGCCGATTCTCGTTGATCTCATCCGCCATCTCCAGCTGGGCATAGAGATAGGCCGCATTCAGTTCACTGGGGAGGTAGCTGTCTCCAAAGTCCACCCAAGTGTACTTGTCCACCTGGCCCCGGAAGAACTTGGACCGGTTGGTCCCCTTTTCCCGGAGGATCTCCGCCCGCTCATTATAGGCAGGATTGTTGATGAGAAGCGCACCGCCCTCCCCCATGGAGTAGTTTTTGGTCTCATGGAAGGAGTAGCAGCCGAAATCACCGATGGTTCCCAGAGCTTTTCCTTTGTAGCTGCTCATAACTCCCTGGGCGGCATCCTCCACTACCTTCAGGCCATGGCGCCGTGCAATCTCCATAATAGTGTCCATTTCACAGGCCACACCGGCATAGTGCATGGCTACAATGACCTTGGTTTTGGAAGTGATGGCTTCCTCGATCTTAGTCTCGTCAATGTTCATAGTATCGGGACGGATATCCACAAAAACCAGCTTCGCCCCGGCCAAAACCGCAGCGGTGGCGGTGCTGCTGAAGGTATAGCTGGGGAGGATCACCTCATCCCCGGGTTTCAGGTCACAGAGAAGCATGGCCATGTCCAGAGCCGTGGTGCCGCTGGTGGTCAGAAGCGCCTTCTGGGCATGGAATTTTTCCTCCAGCCAGGCATTGCACTTTTTGGTGAAGGGGCCATCACCGCAGATCTTCCGGTTCTCCACCGCCTGCTTCATATAATCCATTTCTTTTCCCACATAGGGGGGCACATTAAAAGGGATCATGATTCTACTCTTCTTTCCTTTTTATATTTTACTATCTTGTGTCTTATTGTCACAATACAGTTACCGATACACTGTCAGTCTCCTCATATCGTTGTTCCAGATTCTTTCTGAGAACTGCCACCTGCACCTCTTCACCTTGAACCTCTTGCCGGTCAATTCCCACCAGCAGCTGAAGTCCTGCTTCCGTCTGCTGGGCCTCGCCCCGGTAGGTTTTTGTCTCTCCCTGGGAATCCGTAATCTGGAGATAATAAATGTTTTCTTTTTCTTTCAAGGATTCATCCCCGTCAAACAGGACCTTGAACCAGATCAGGTCATTTTCCAATCCCGCAATCTGGGCCGCCTGGACCCATTCAATATCAGTGCTGACCTGGTCGGCAGTAATGTCCTTGTTAAACCCGATCACATACAATCCATCTACAATTTTGCGGCAGACCGACCAGTTTTCAGGCAGCCAGGGATGATCGTAATTGCTTCTGATATAGGCGAATACCAGCCCGGTCTTATACTGATCGATGAGCAGGAGATTGTCATACCGCAGGATATCCCGGTAGGGATTCATGATCCCCGCTTCTGTCAGCTGATTCAGATAACTGGGGGTATTGGTCCACCATCCGCTTGTATAGAAAAAGTGTTCCCGGCTTCCGAAATCAAGATTTCCGATGCCCTCCATACCCAGATCATACATTTGGATATTTAGTTCAGTCTTTCCGCAGAGATAATATCGTCCGGTCTGATTCAGTTCTTCCATGGCCGCCAGCACGGTCAGTTCTTTTTCCCCCATGGCCTTCTCGCTGCCGGACTGGGGCAGAAAATATACCGAACTGTTCAGGAGCAAGGAGAGTGCCAGCAGGACGGCTGCCGCCTTGAATTTTACTTTTTCCTTCTCCTTTTCCAGCTTCCAAAGGAGGTAAATGGCGGCCACCGCACTGATGCTTTCCACCACACGGGAAGGATTTCTCCCCGTCTTTACCAGATAATAATTCAGCAGAACCACCATTCCGCCCAGCCACAGCACCAGGAAGGGAGACTTTTTATCTTTTGCTATCCAGACCAGAAGGAAGCAGGCTGCCAGACAGAGCACGCTTTGGTTGGAGATCAGCAGTTTCCACGCACTGACTGCTGCGCCTACAAGATTTAATTTAACACCATCCTGAAGCTCCCGAAGTGCCAGCAGCGTTTCCTTCCCAAATATCTCCGGATCGGAAGCAATAAAATCATCTTTCAGCGCACTGTACTGATCAGCCGATAGCTCCAGATCCTCCAGTTCCTCCCGGATGGTTGCATACTCTGCCATAGGGTAATCCAGAAGCTTTGCCCGGGCGGAATTGTATTCCTCATAGGCAACGATTTGGGGATTGGTGCTGTCATAGAGTTTTTCTGTTTGACATACAGCCAGGCAGCCAAGAAAAAGTATTCCAAACACGATCAGGTACTCTTTTTTGCTGCGAATGATTTTAGGGACATTTTTCAGGGACAGCTTCACATCTGTCCAGAATAGCTCGGTCAGTCCCAGCCCTCCTGCCAACGCAGTGATCATCTGCCAGCTGCCCAGCCTGACGGCACATCCCATCCAGTTGAGGGCAAATCCCACCGCCACCGGAAGATATTGCTTTTTCTTCAGGCCGCTGAAGACCATCAGATAACCAGCTCCGGTCGCAATCGCTGCAACTCTGGTGAAGTTCACCGTGGTATAGAAGCAGGGGGCGAACAGGATAAAAATGCAGCCCCACAGGAGGGTCCCCTTTTTGGTCCCCAGTGAATTTTGGAAAGACCACAGAATTCCTGTGAAGGAAGCAAAGACAATCCCCTCCCACAAAAGTCCCAACCAGGGAAGACCGGGAATCAGTTCGTATGCCTTTTTTAGGACAATTCCCAAAAAGGGATGGATAAATGGAATGTAGCTCTCCGCCCGGCCATAAACGCCGGCTGCCATGTTGGCCATGACCCAGTCATCGTCTGTTTCCCAATGAGGTGGAAAGATGAGAAGGATCACCGCTGCTGCTGCGGCACTGATCAGTATCGCCATCACCAGGCGGACGATTCGCTCTTTTGACTTTCTTTTGCCCATAGGCATTTCCTTTTCCCTTGCTTTTCTTTTTTCAGGCCTTAACTTCAACAGCCTGAGAGCTGACCATCGTTTCCTCTGGATCTCTCTGCATCACCGCCGCCGTAAAGAGGCTGTCTGCAACGTCCTCCACCGGGATCCCTGCCCGGAAAACCAGATACTCTTCCTGCTTTTCGGGAAGGATCCGGTAGGTTTTCGCCGTCCCGTCCGGGAATGTGATCTCAAGATAATAAAGTTCTTCTCCGTTCGTCTCCGCCTTCCAACTTCCGGCGATCCAGATCAGATCCTCATCCTCGCTCTCCTCCAGTTCCAGGGAGAGCGATTCCCATTCCTGAAGTTCCGGCTCCTCCTCCATATTCCAGGAAAAGGCAATGATATCTTCATAGGGGTCGATCCGTCCCAATACCGACCAGTTCATCCCGGCACAGTAATTCTCCGTCACATACCGGAAG
>CALXEN010000155.1 GCA_944387325.1 uncultured Clostridia bacterium
CTGTTGGACGGCTGTTTCTTTTTGGTCCGAGTGACGGGATTTGAACCCACGGCTTCCTCGTCCCGAACGAGGCGCGCTACCAGCTGCGCTACACCCGGATAGAAAAAACGCAGCAGCAAGCTGCTGCTGCGTTTTTTGGTTGGGGATGAAGGATTCGAACCCTCACAAACAGAGTCAGAGTCTGGTGTGCTACCCTTACACAAATCCCCAGTAATCGTGCCCCGGCGATGTCTCTCTCGCTTGGGTGCTTTACTATTATAGCCAGCCCGGGCGGGTTTGTCAACACCATTTTTCAATATTTTTTTGTTTTTGGGGAATCCTTTTTTCAAGGAGGGATGACCTATGAATAAGAACCCAGAAAAAGACTCCGGGACTCAGGTCCCCAGCGCTGCCGGCCACTGTATGCCGGACCGGCAAAAGTTTGCCCAGGCGTTTCTGGATGGGCGGGTGCCCGCTGTTATGGACCAGATCGCCCCGGATGCCCGGACCGGCCCCGGCGGGGAGGCGGGGTGGCAGGAATCGGACGAAACAGTGGAGCGGCTCCGCCAATGGCGGGAGGAAGCTCCCTACGGCTAAGGGATTTTCCCCGGATACCCTCTTGCAATTCCGCCATATATTGGATATGATAGTAAAGTCATATCAAAAGAAAAGAGGGTATTACCATGGCAGCAGCACCTTTCAAATATGAAATTACCGAAAAGATCGCCGTCCTGAGCCAGAGTGCCAACGGCTGGGAGCGCCAGCTGAATATGGTCAGCTGGAACGACCGGGAGCCCAAGTACGATATCCGGGACTGGGCGCCCGACGGCAGCAAGATGGGGAAGGGGATCAGCCTGAGCCACGATGAGATGGCCATCCTCAAGGGGATCCTGGAAGACCTGGAGCTGTAATCATGGATTACAAAGAGGAATTCATCTCCATCTACAAGGAGAAGATCCACCGGAACGGGGCCGACCGGCTGCTGGAATGGCTGGTGGGCACCGATTTCTTCACCGCTCCCGCCAGCACCCGGTTCCACGGGGCCTGCGAGGGCGGGCTGGTGCAGCACAGCGTCAATGTCTACCATGCCCTCCGGGACCACTTCTTTGAGGAAGGGGACCAAGAGGAGAGTGTGGCGCTCTGCGCCCTCCTCCACGATCTCTGCAAGGCCAACTTCTACAAGAAGGGGACCCGGAATGTGAAGAACGAGGCCACCGGTGCCTGGGAGAAGGTGCTGAACTACACCATCGAGGATCAGTTCGCCTATGGCCACGGGGAGAAGAGCGTCTGGCTCATCGAGCGGTTCATCAAGCTGAAACCCGCTGAGGCCATCGCCATTCGCTGGCATATGGGAGGCTTTGACGAGGCAGCCCGGGGCGGCAGCTTTGCCATCAGCCAGGCCTACGACCAGTATCCCCTGGCGGTGAAGCTCCATATGGCGGACCTCTACGCCACCTACCTTATGGAAAAAGGGACCAGCCGGGCCCAGCATTGAGTACGAAATCGCACCCTTCCCCCGGGAAGGGTGCTTTTCTTTTGGGGCGGGACCATGTATAATAACAGACAGAAAGAAGAGAAGGAGGGCGGCGTATGGAGGGAGAGTATACCCTGCGTCCGGTGGCCCGGATCCGGAGCGATTTCACCGAAAAATTCGGTATCCCCCGCCAGAGCGGGATGGCCCCGGGGCTGGAGGCGGCCATCGTCTTTGAACCGCCCTACCGGGATCTCCAGGCCCTCCGGGGATTGGAGGAATACAGCCATCTCTGGCTCATCTGGCAGTTCAGCCAGGTGGTGGCCCAGGAAAAAGACGGGGAGCACTGGCGGCCCACCGTCCGCCCGCCCCGTCTGGGGGGAAACACCCGGATGGGGGTCTGGGCCACCCGGAGCCCCTACCGCCCCAACGCCCTGGGGCTGAGCAGCGTCCGGCTGGTGCGGATCCAGCCCCAGAGTCCCCAGGGGCCCATCCTCTGGGTGGAGGGGGCGGACCTGCTGGACGGCACCCCCATCTATGACATCAAGCCCTATCTGCCCTATGTGGACAGCCATCCCGACGCCCGGTAGGGCTTCACCGGCCGGACCAAGGACTACGCCCTGGAGGTGGACTGCCCGCCCCGGCTGCTGGAAAAGCTCCCGCCCCAAAAGCGGGCGGGCCTGCTGGGGGTGCTGGCGGGAGACCCACGCCCCGGCTACCAGGAGGACCCGGACCGGGTCTACGGCATGGCTTTCGGCGGGTTTGAGGTCCGGTTCCGGGTCCGGGAAAAGATCCTTACGGTAATTGACATCCTGACACAGGAGGATGTTTTGAATAGCGAAAGGAGAGATTTGCACCATGAGTGAACTCAGCGACAAGATCCGACAGATGTTCGGGGAGGGGGACAAGGTCCGGGACGCCGGCCTTACCACCCCCTGGGATGTGATCCGGCAGGATGACATCCAGTACGGGGAAGATCCCCAGTGGCAGGTCATGGACCTGTACCGGCCCCGGAACGCCGGGGAGAAGGACCTCCCCGTCATCATCAGCTTCCACGGCGGCGGCTGGGTCTACGGAGATAAATCCGTCTACCAGTTCTACTGCATGAGCCTGGCCCAGATGGGCTTCGCCGTGGTGAACTTTACCTACCGTTTGGCCCCCGACTTCCAGTATCCTGCCCCCCTGGAGGATATGAATCTGGTGGTGAACTGGGTGCTGGACCATGCCGGGGAATACCATCTGGATACCCGTCACGTCTTTGGGGTGGGAGATTCCGCCGGCGGCCAGGGGCTGGGCCTCTACGCCGCCTTTACCAGCAACCCGGAGTATGCCGCCCTCCTGCCCTTTGATCCCCCGGAGGGCTTCGCCTTCTCCGCTGTGGCCCTCAACTGTGCCGCCTTTGACATGGGGGAGGGGGACCAGCCCCTGAAGGAACTGTATGTTCCCGCCGGCATGGGGGACGAGATGGTCACCGTCTCCCGGTGGGTCACCGACGCCTACCCCCCCACCTATGTCATGACCGCCAATCAGGACTTCCTCAAGGGGAACGCCCCCAAAATGGTGGCCACCCTCATGGAGCATGAGATCCCCCTGGTCATGGCCTGCTATGGCACCAAGGAAAAGCCCCAGGCCCACGTCTTCCACTGCGATGTGCGGAATACGGAAGGGAACCTGTGCAACCGGGAGGAAGTGGCCTTCTTCCGCCGCTATCTGTGACCCCATTTAAAATGTTCCGGCCCCGGAAAATTCTTTCCGGGGCCGGATCTTTCTGCTTTATGTTACAGTTTGGCGTACTCCACGGCGATCTGGGCGGTGATCCGGGCGTTGTTGTAGGCCAGCTGCATATTGGTGGCCAGGCTGTCTCCCCCGGTGAGCTCCACGATCTTGGCCAGCAGGAAGGGGGTGGTCTCCTTCCCCCGGATCCCGGCCTCCTCGCAGGCGGCCAGAGCAATGTCGATCTGCTTGGTCATGTAATCGAAGTCCATGGCGTACTGCTCGGGCACGGGATTGCCCACCAACATACCCCCCTGGAAGCCCAGATCCCACTTGACCTTGGCCACCCGGGCCACGTCGGCGGGGGTGGGGGCGTTGTAGTCCACCCCAAACCCGCTCTTCCGGCAGTAGAAGCTGGGAAAGTCGTCGGTGTTCATCCCGATGACCGGTACCCCCATGGTCTCCAGATACTCCAGGGTCAGGCCGATGTCCAGAATCATCTTTGCCCCGGCGCAGACCACGCAGACGGGGGTGTGGGCCAGCTCCTGCAGATCGGCGGAGATATCCATGGTGGTGGTAGCGCCCCGGTGGACCCCGCCGATGCCGCCGGTGGCAAAGAAGGGGATCCCCGCCTGGTGGGCGATCATCATGGTGGTGGTCACGGTGGTGGCGCCGGTCTTGCCGGTGGCCATGATGATGGGCATATCCCGGCGGCTGACCTTGGCCACATGGTCCGCTTTGCACATGAGCTCCAGCTCCTCGGGGGTGAGGCCTGCCTTCATCCGGCCGTCAATGATGGCCATGGTGGCGGGCACAGCGCCCTCGGCCCGGATGATCTTCTCCACCTCAGCGGCAAACCCGCTGTTCTGGGGGTAGGGCATCCCGTGGCTGAGGATGGTGCTCTCCAGGGCCACCACCGGCTCGCCGTTCTTCAGGGCTTCCTTCACCTGGGGGGCAATGTCCAGATAGTCGTTTACGTTCAGCTTCATAATACATACTCCTTTACAATGGAATGCAGCAGTTCAGGGCTCATCCGGATGTTGATGGTGTCCGGGCTCATGATGGCGGCGATGCCGGCGGCCAGGGCGTAGTGGAGGGTCTCCTCCCGGTCCATCCCCTTCTGGGTGGCGTAGAGGATCCCCGCCATGGTGGCGTCCCCTGCGCCGGTGGCGTTGGCCAGCTGGTCGAAGCCGTGGCTCCGGCCCCAGAGGGCTCCCTCCCGGTCCTTGTAATAGATGCCGTCCTTCCCCAGGCTGGTGAAGATCCGGCGCACTCCCAGCTCCAGCAGCCGGTCACAGGCAGCATCCAGGTCCTGAATGGTCTGGATCTGCATCCCGGACAGCACCTCCATCTCCAGCCGGTTGGGCTTGATGGTGTCAAACCGGGGCAGGTAGGGGAGGAGCTTCCGGGCCCAGGCAGTGGAGACCGGGTCCATGTAAAGAGGCCGGGTGCAGCCTGCCACCAGGGCCTCCAGACAGCTGGGGTCAGCGTTGCAGAGGTTCCCATCGCAGACCACCAGGTCGCACTGGTTGAAGAGGGGAAGGCACTCCGCCACATAGGCGGCATCCATCTTCTTCAGGATGGTCATGTCGCTGATGGCTACCAGCATATCTCCCTCGTTGTCCATGACGCTCACGTAGCTGCTGGACACCTGCCCGGGGATGGTCTTGACCAGCTGGGTATCCATTCCCAGTTCCCGGAACCCCTGCCGCAGGACCTGGCCGTAGGTGTCATCTCCCACCAGGGTGGCAATGACCACCTCCAGCCCCAGCCGCTGGGCGTTGTCCAGGATATTCCGCATAACGCCCCCCATACTGGTGTGGAGGCTGCCGGGATTGGAATCCCGCATGACGATGGGGGCGGCGCTCTTCCCGTGAATGTCCAGATTGGCGCCTCCCAGTCCGGCGATCCTGCCCATGGGCCTCTCCTCCTTTGCAGTGTTTCTACTGTCCATTATACCGGTTCCGCCCCTGAAAAACAAGGCGTGAAATTTTCCGTTCCCTCTGCATAAATCCTTTTTCCCCAGGCAAGACTAGGAGCATACATGAACAAGGATAAAGGACGGAGAGTTGCATGGAACAAATGAAACGCTTTTTGAAACAGAAAGGGCTTTATTTTGCCCTCCTCGCCTGCATTGCCCTGGCCTGCGCCGCCTGCTTCTGGGCCATCCGTGACGCCATGACAGGGGAGGAAACACCCATCCAGGAGGAAGAACTATGGAATCAATCCAGCCAAACCGTTACCGGGCAGGTGGAGGATCTGCCCGAACCCACCGCCGCCCCCCGGCAGACAGCTGCTCCCTCGCCGCAAACCTCCTCTGCGGCATCCTCTGGGCAGTCTGTCTCTGGGACTGCATCTCCCGAATCCGAAGAGTCCGGGACCGAACCCGATTCCTCGCCGCAGCCGGCCGAATCCTTGATCTGGCCCGTGGAGGGCTCGATCTTGCAGGGGTACAGCGGGGATGAGCTGGTCTACAATCAGACCCTGAAGGATTGGCGGACCCACAACGGGATGGATATTGCCGCCGCCCAGGGCACCCTGGTGGTGGCCATTGAGGACGGCACCGTTACCGCTGTCTACAACGACGCCCTTTGGGGCACCGTGGTGGAGCAGGAGGCCGGGGGGAAGGTTTGGCGGTACTGCGGACTGGAGTCCGAGGTTCGGGTGGCGGCCGGGGATGCCGTGGCCGCCGGAGACACCCTGGGCCGCCTCCTTACCGGGGACGGGGAGAGCGCCGACGAGAGTCATCTCCACCTGGAACTCCTCCGGGAGGGCCAGTACCAGGACCCTGCCACCTACCTGAAATAAGAGATCCTTCAAGCCTGCCGGGGACAGACTGCCCTCCCGGCGGGCTTGTCTATTTCTTACACAATTTTTTAACAACCAAGGCGTATGGGTGTACATTTTAAACAATAAAAACCTGAAAACTCTGGCGCATCTGCGAATAGACATTTGCTCTCTTCCTGGGTATAATGAAATCAAACAAAAGGAACAACGCTTAAACAAAAAGCAGACTTCCAAAAGAAAGGAGCGTAGACCCCCATGAAGATTGAAGAACCCGTACAGTTTTGGCAGGTCTGCGCAGACTGACCGCCCGCCCCATCTAGCGAGTGATAACTCGAACAAACATTAAGGGGGATCAAGAGGCAGCAGAGAAGCAAAGGACCTGCCCAAACCAAAACGGAAAAGGAAAAGTTCATATAGATGAAAGAGTGGTAATACACCATGGTAAGAGCGAATCTACCACCCAACAACATCTGATATGGAGGCACGAGTCCAATGTACTAAGTACTAGCGCACCAAATCCCTTATCAAAACGTTTGGAGTGATACCCGATGACCAAGGTGCAGTCCGAAAAATAGTCGATAAGGCACGGAGGCTTGAGACCGATGTACTAGTAGCTAAGCGAACATTTTCCCCCAACCAAAAGAAAGGGGTATGAACGAGGCTATGAAACCAATCATCTAAGAACTCGCCGGGAGCCTCCACCAAAGGTTCCCGGCTTTTGCTATCTTAACAACCTGGGTTTCCAATCTGTAAAAGGTAGCAAAGTATCATCCGCTTCAGGATGATGGATAGGATCCCTTCCTCAGAATGAGGAAAGTCCTCAAGGTGAGGAAGACCCCAGAGTGGGGGAAGTCCCCAGAGTGGGAGGATCCTCCGATTTGAGGAGGATCTCCAAAAGGGATTCTTTCCAGGGAAGCGCTTCAGAGCCGGGAAGATCTCCGGTGAGGAAAATCTCGGAACGAGGGAATTTTCCAAAGAGAGAGGAATCTCGAAAAGAGGGAAATCTCCAGGATGGAAACCCCGGGATGAGAGATATCTCCCCATCAAAGAGGTCCCGGAGGAGAGGATGATCTTCCGGATGGATTGCCGAAGGGCGGCTGTCCAAAGGAAAGAAGAATTACAGGTATCCTGTCCCAGGGATCCCGCTCCACTGCGGATCCTGCATTACAACTGAATATAGTAAGGCAGCCCCTGCAGAAGGTCTATCTGCGGGGGCTGTTTTTGGTGTGGACTCCGGACATAAAAAAAGACCCTTCAGGCTGACTTCCCGGCGGCATATACCAGGGGAAGCAGGAGAAAGGTCTTGAAGGGGGGTGGGACCGCCGCAGCAGAGATCGCCCTTATAAATTCTGGCTTTTCCGGAGAATGGCCCAGAGCCCCCAGGCGGCCCCGCATCCCGCCAGAGGCGGCAGGGTCAGGAGTGCCAGGATAAAGTAGGCCAGGGTCTCAAAGTCGGAATGGGTGAGCCCCAGGATCACAAAGGCGGCGAAGGCGCCCAGAACCACCAGGGTCAGGGAGAGCCGCAGCCAGAGGGCTTTGGCACGAAAGCAGAGGAGCAGCTGCAGCCCAAAGGCAGCCAGAAGGCAGAACAGGAGGGAAAAGGTGGTAAGCTCCACCGGGCCTGCATATACATCAAACATGAAAGAACCATCCTTTCAGGGGGCGAAGAGGACCGCAGGAAGGGTCACTCCTGGGGCTGGTCCGTGGTCTCCGGTGCAGGGGGCGTGTAGGTGGTGATGGTCACGCTGGTGATGGTCACACTCTGGATGGGTTTGTTCTCCTCGTCCACCTGAACGCAGGAGATGGCGTCCGCAATGGACTGCCCCTGGTAGATCTGGCCGAACACCGTGTCGGTGTTGTCCAGCTGGGGCAGGCCGCCGGCTGTTTTGTAAGCGTCGATCTCCTCCTGGGAATATCCGACAGACTCCATCTGGTTCAGGACGGAACCGGCCACATTCCCGGCTGGGGTGGTGATGAAATAGAACTGGCTGGTGCCGCTCTGGCTGTCCTGGTCAAAGGCCACACAGAGGGCTCCGGTGTAATGGCGGAGGGTGTCGTTGGCCTCCAGGGGAAACCCGTCGGCGTTCCAGATGGTGGCGCTGCCGTTGCCGGTGCCGGTGGCGTCCCCCGACTGGATATAGCTGCCATAGACCACCTGATGGAAGATGGCCCCGTTGTAGTATCCCTGCTGGGCCAGGCCGATGAAGTTATCCACCGCCATGGGGGCCAGCTCCGGGTAGAGGCGAACATGGATCTCCCCCATGCTGGTCTGGAAGATGGCGATGGGATCCCCCTCCTGGGGCTGGGCAAACTGGAGCTCGCTGCTCTCCACCGGGGAGCGGGGAGCCATCTCCTTTTTATCTCCGCAGCCGGTCAGGCTCAGGAGAAAAAGAACCAAAATCAGGAACGAAAAAATTTTTTTTGCCATGGTGCAGCCTCTGTTTCTACGAAAATGCCTTTGGTATCAGTATATCATAAATGAGGGGGAAGGCAAATTCTTTTTTCGCTCTTCCCGGCCCTTGACGATGGACGGAAAAAACGGTACACTATAACTAAAGAACAAACGGCCCGCCCCCAGGGGAGAGCCGGAAGGACCGCTCCCCCGGAGCAAGAAAAGGAGGACCATACCATGGCCAAGGAAAACCTGCCCCTGGAGGACGATTACCAGCCCGACATCATCGAACTGGAGGACGAGGATGGCAACAGCTGTACCATGGAAGTGATCGACGTGCTGGACCACCAGGGCGTCCATTACATGGCGGTCGTCCCCTATGTGGAGAATGAGGAGGATATTGACGAGGAAGCCACCCTCATCATCCTTCGGGTAGGACAGGACGATCAGGGCGAGTATATGGACATTGTGGAGGACGACGGGGAGCTGCTGGAAATCAGCAACCTGTTCCAGAAGCGGCTGGAGGAAGTCTATCACATCGACCCCAGCGACCTCCAGTGATCACCAAGTTTTATCCTGCCTGGAGCGATTTGTTGCAATTTTAAAAATCCTACTAATCAATTAAAGGGAACCCGGATGTCCCCCGGTGGATTGCAGACCTCCCGCTTTGCGGAAGAAGGGAGCGTGAATCCGGGGGCAGGGTACCCACCTGCCATCCGGTAGGTTTGATTGATTGCAGACGCCCAGGTGGGAGTTGATGACCCTGCCGCCGGCAGGACGGCGGCAGGGTCTTTTTTAAGTTTTCAAAAGCCGAGGGAAGTGTATTTCTATGAGGATCAAGTACGGGGATGTAATGCCCGAATTTCATTATGACACTCCATACCAGCCCCAGAAGAGTTTCCAGGAACTGACCCTGGGAAACACCCCCCTGGCAGTGATATTTCTGGCCAATTTCGGCCATCCCATCACCCGGTATTATCTGGCAAAATACTACCAGACCTACCAGGAAATGATCGGTTGCCGACTGGCCGTGGTGGTGAAAAGCAAACCCCAGGTCATCTCGGCGGCCTTCCCTCCGGGAGCCATCCCCTTTGAGATCATCTGCGACCCCGAGGGGGCTCTCTACGATTATTTCGAGATCCCCACCGAGACCAACGCTTACAAGTATGCCACCCTGGAAAGCCTGAAGATCCTCCGGGCTGCCCGGAAGGAAGGGTACAAGCTGAAGAAGGATCAGCCCCAGCAGCTGCCCCTCACCCTCATCCTGGCCCCCGGCGGCGGGGTGGGAATGGCCCATTACGGGGTCACCCTCACCGATTTCCCGGAGGACTGCCTGGCCATCCAGCGGACGGTGGAGCATATGGAGCCCGGCTGGATGGAGGAATGGGACCAGATGGCCGCCTTGGGCTTTGTGGCCCCGGAGGAGGGCCAGAACTGGATGGAATTGGACGAACCGGCGGAGGAGGAGTACCTCCCGGAGGAGGAACCCGCCACCGTCCCTGCCGGAGACCCCCTCCAGGGAGGCTGGCAGGACAACACCGCCGAGCTTCTTCTGGACTTCACCACCCTCTCCCAGCCGGAGCAGGAGGTGGCCATCCCCCGGGACGATCTCTACAACACCACCGGAGAGATCGACATTCTGGGCTCTGTGGCCCGGCAACTGGGCCGGAACGATATGCTGTAAAAAGGAAAACCGGACGTCTCGGGACGTCCGGTTTTTGTTCTGTCAGGTGATTTTCAGGGCACGCTGGACCCGGTAGACCACATACTTGAAAAGCCCGGCGATCATGCTCCCCTCCACCCAGAAATAATGGGGCAGGTTCCCCACCCGGAAGGGGGGCTTGTCCAGCTTGGGAATGGCTTTCCAGGCTTCGTGGAAGCCCTTGGCGTAGTCCCCGCCAAAGCCCTTCAGCCGGAACATAATGACCTTGAGAAGGTACCCGGCGGCCAGGAAGGGCAGGTTGAGGATCAGCATGACCAGAGGCATATTCTTGTAGGGGAGGAGGATGCTGTTCCGCCCGCTCTGGATGCTCTTGAAGGGGTTGTACCGCACCGCCCCGGTGGTGGCCCCGGCAATGTGGTAGCACCTGGCGGTGGGGCAGTAGACGTTCCGGTACCCGAAGTTGTTGGCCCGCCAGCTAATGTCCACGTCCTCGTAGTAGGCGAAAAAATTCTCGTCAAAGAGGCCGATCTCATCCAGCACGCTTTTCCGGTAAAGGGCCGCTCCGCCGCAGGCGCTGAAGACCCGGCAGGGCCGGGTGTACCGCTCCCACCGCAGGCCGTCCCCCCGCTTGCAGGCAAAGCCCAGGAGGGTCATGTAGTCTCCGGCGTCGTCCGCCAGCTCCCGCTGAAAATGGCGGATCATCAGGCTGGACACCCCAAAGATCCGGGGGTCCGCCTCCGCCGTCCGGATCAGCTGGTCCAGCCAGTCCGGCTCGGCAAAGGCGTCGTTGTTGAAGAGGACCACATAGGGGGTGTCCGCCATCCGGATCCCCTGGTTCACCGCATAGCTGAACCCGGTGTTGGTCTTGTTCTCAAGGAGGGTGTACCGGGGATGGTCCCGGTAGCTCCGGGCGATCTCCAGGCTCTCGTCGGTGGAGCCGTTGTCCACCACAATGAGCCGGAAATCCTGCCGGGTCTGGGCCCAGACAGACTCAATGCTGTCCTTCAGCCAGCCGGCGCCGTTGAGGTTGGGGATGACAATGGTTGCTTTCATACAGATTCCATTCCTTCTGTGGGCAGGGCCGCATCCCCCTGCCAGGAGGACGAATGGCCGGCGCTGTTGTAGTAATAGGGGGGCTCCCCGTAGGAGCCATAATCCTCATACCAGCCGAAGAAGTCGTCATAGTAGGGATCATAGCCGTAGTAGGGATCGTAGTAGTAGCCGTAGCTCATGAGAAGCCCCATGAGGGTGGAGAGAAGGCTGATGACCACCCCTACGATCACCAGCTGGAAGAGGAGCTTCAGAAGGGAGTAAAGAATGTTCGCCCGGGCGAAGTTCTTCCGGTGAAGGGGGCCGCCCTCCTCCAGACCCCAGATGATGGAGAGGATGAACCCGATGATGGGAAGCCCCAGCACCAGCTGCATAAGGAAATAATGCCAGGTGGAAGGGACAGAGGGATCCCCCTCCGCCGGGGCGTTTCCGGACCGGGTGGCTCCCCGGCGGGGTCTCTTCCGGGCATAGACCGGGCCCTCATCAGAGGGGTCTTCCGGCTGGGGCTCCGCCTCCTCCGGAGCAGGGCCTTCCGGGCCGGGAATAGGCTCCCCCTGGCCCTCCTCCGGGATAGACTGGGGCTCCGGGGGCAGGGCGGCATCCTCCGGGACGGCTTTCTCCGGAACCGCAGGCCCCGCTTCGGGGGTGGGTTCCTCGAGGGAGAGTTCCGCCTCGGGGCTTTCCTCTCCGGCGGAAGTCTCCTGGGGAGAAAGTTCCGCCTCAGTGCTTTCCCCTCCGTCGGGGGCCTTCTGGGAAGGCTGGGTCTGCCGTTCCAGGATGGCCTGGGCCTTCTCCACGGCAGCGGCGATCTCCTGCTCTACCTCGGGGGGGACCAGGTCCAGGGCCCGGCCGCAGACGGGACAATTCTTGGCGTCAGGGGGCAGAGGTGCCCCGCAGTGTTCACAGGTCATGGATGGATCCCTCCTTAATGGGTTGCATGGGCCTTTCCACCGGGGTGGAAAGGATAATCTGGCTGTTGGTGCTTCCAAAATGCTGGAGCCGGCTGATGAGATGCTCCAGCTGGGGGATATCCCGGCACCGGACCTTCACCATATGGCTGAAAGCCCCGGTCACGTGATAGCACTGTTCCACCTGGGGCGTGTCATGAAGAAACTCCATGAATTCCTGGTGGCTGCCCGGCTTCACCGACACCGAGATCAGGCTCTCCACCTGGGACGCCTCCTGGGGAGCACGGAGCAGAACCGTATACCCGGCAATGATCCCGTTCTCCTCCAGATGGCGGATCCGGGCGGACACCGCCGGGCTGGTCAGATTCACCGCCTGGGCGATCTCCTTCAAAGAGATCCGTCCGTTGTGGAGCAATAACTCTATGATGCTTTGATCCAGCTGGTCCATTTGCCCTACATCCTTTATGTGATATTCCAAACAAACTTGAAAAAGAAAGCAAAAGTCTTTGCCCTGAAAAGGAAAGTTAAGATATAAAACCAAAAAAATCCTTTTCATTCATTATATAAGAAAGACGGACGAAAGTAAAGAATTTAAATAAAACAAAACCGGGATTTTCGGTTTGACAGATAAAGAAAAAACCGTATAATGAGAACCGTAGCAGCCCAAGGCTGCTCCCTGAATTTCGATTATTTTCTACAAATATACTTTCCCACCCCTCTATACAGAAAGCCCCGCCCTCCGGCGGGGCTTTCTGTTTGGGGTGTTTTTTTATTCCCGGCAGAGGTATGGCTCAAACTGGTACAGGTCCTCCAGCTTGGCCATCCCCTCATAATAGACCCCGTCCTCCCGGTACTCCTCCACCGATACGCTCCCCCGGTTCCGGAGAAGGTCCGCCAGGGAGAGCTTGTCATAGGGCAGCAGGATCCGGATGGGACGGATCCGGGCGGAGAGGGCGTTGTCCAGGGCCGCTTTCAGCTCCTCCAGCCCGGCGCCGGTCTTGGCGCTGGTGAGAAGGACCTGGGGGTCCAGGCTCAAAGCGTTGGCGGCGTCGCATTTGTTGTAGACCACCAGCTGGGGGATGTCGCTGCATCCCAGCTCCTCCAGGACCTGGTCTGTGACCGCCAGCTGGTCCAGCCGCTGGGGATCGGAGGCGTCCGCCACCTTGACGATGACGTCGCTGTAGGCGGCCTCCTCCAAGGTGCTTTTGAAGGCCTCCACCAGATGATGGGGCAACCGGCTCACAAAGCCTACGGTGTCAATGAGGACCACGGTAAGGCCGCTGGGCAGCTCCAGCTTCCGGGCGGTGGGGTCCAGGGTGGCAAAGAGCATATCCGCCTCCATCACCTCCTGGCTGCCGCAGAGGGCGTTCATGAGGCTGGATTTCCCCACATTGGTGTACCCCACCAGGGCCACCACCGGTACCCCGGACTTCTGCCGGGCCCGGCGGGTCTCCCCCCGGCGGCGGACCACATCCTCCAGCTTTTTCTCCAACGCTTCGATCCGGCTGTGGACATACCGGCGGTCCAGCTCCAGCTGGGATTCGCCGCTGCCACGGCGGGCTCCGGCGGTCCCGCCGCCGCCACCCCCCTGACGGTTCATCACCTGGCCCAGCCCCTGAAGCCGGGGCAGGCGGTACCGCTCCAGGGCCAGGGCGGTCTGGAGCTTCCCCTCGTTGGTGATGGCCCGGGCCTGGAAGATCTCCAGGATGAGCATGGTCCGGTCAATGGTCTCGATGCCCAGGGCGTCGGAAAGGTTCCGCATCTGGCTGCCGGTGAGCTCCCCGTCAAAGATGGCCAGTTGGGCTTCCAGGTTCTGGGCCACAAGCCGGGCCTCCGCCAGCTTTCCCTCCCCCAGGACGGTGCCTGCCTCGGGGACGGCCCGTTTCTGGGTGACGCTGGCCACCGGTTCCATCTGGGCGGCCTGGGCCAGGGCTTCCAGCTCCTCCAGGCTCCGCTGAGGGTCAAACTTGCCCTGATCCAGGGCCAATAAAATTACTTTTGTCAATGTCATTCATCCTCATAAATGGCCCGGACGCCCCGGGGCCGCAGAAAATCCATTCGGTCCAGAAAATATCCGTCACAGTCCACGGGAGTGCCGTCATACCGGGGGATCATGGCGGCGTGGTCCAGCACAAATCCCACCTTGGTCAGCACCCGGCCGCTGGCAGGGTTATCGCAGTGGTGGTAGGCCACCAGCAGTTCGCTGCCGGTGTTGTTGAACCAGTATTCGCAGACCGCCCGCAGGGCCTCGGTGGCATACCCCTGGTTCCACCACTTGACCCCCAGCACATATCCCACCGACCAGAACTCGGTATCCGAGTAGCCGATGGTGGCCCACTCCGGGTCGGGGGGAGAGGGCTGGATCCCAATGGTCCCCATAAGGATGCCGGTGGACTTCTGGACGATCCCCCACTCGTAGCACCGGGGATTTTGGTATTCCTGTTCCAGGTGGTAGAGGTACTCATAGGTCACGGTCCAGTTCCGGTGGGCGTCCCACCGGAGAAACCGGGTGACCTCCTCGTCCCCGGCCCAGTTGGCATACATGATCTGGGCGTCGTCCACTGTCAGAGGCCGCAGCAGCAGCCGGTCACTCTCAAAGGCATGGGTTCCGCAATGGTTCATGGTCTTGGCTGTTTCTCCTTTACAAGGGTAAAAATCTTCCCCTTTAGTATACTGCCAACGAGAATAAAAATCCAGCCCGGCGGGAAAGAAAAAGCCCGCCTTCCCGGGGGAAAGCGGGCAAAAATCAGGATGGCTTACTCCTCCCAGATGGGATGGTTCAGCACCCACCGGCCGTACTGATCCTTGTGGAAGAGCTCGGGGTTGTAGAACTTGTCCATGATGGCCCAGAACTCCTGCTCGGTGTAGCCGCAGAACTGGCAGAAATCCCGGACACAGAGGGGATCCAGGGCACCGTCCCGCTCCTTGATGATGGGGATGGCCTCCTCCCGGGTCATGAGTCCGTACCGGATATACCGGGCGGTGTAGTCGGTGGCGGCGGCGTGGCCGAACTTGGGATACTTCAGCCAGCTGTGGACCAGGTAGGCCCGGCTGTCGATCTGGTCGAAGTTCTCGGCGTGATGGGTCCGGTCCCATTCGTGGGTCAGGTCATGGAAGCCGTACTTCTTGGCCAGCTGGTAGTTCTGGAAGCTGTTCCAGGGGAAGAAGTAGCTCATATAGAAGGGGTCCAGCCTGGCCAGCTCCTCCTTGGAGGGGGCCAGGGTCAGGCTCAGGTCCTTCTCAGTGACCCCGTCGCCCAGCAGCTCCTCCATGGGCATCCCTACCGCCACCCCGTTCTCGATCTGATCCCGGGCGCTGTAAGTTTCCTTGTCGGCGTTGCCGCCGTACTCAAAGCTGACATTCTCCCCATAGCAGAGGAGAGGGGTGTTGAACTTCAGGGCCATGTGGAGGGGGAAGGTGTAGATGAGCCGGTCCACATACCAGGTGGGCTTGCCGTACTTCTCAAAGAACTTCCGCATAAGGGTCTTCTGGACCTTGATGTTGGGCTTGCAGCTGATGATGGTGCAGCCGAAGGCCTCGCTGATGTTTTTCAGGTTGTGCTTCCCCGCCTCGGTCATGGGGAAGTTGTCCTCCACGCTGAAGAGGATGGGGTTCATCCCCATGACCTCTTTCAGCATATAGACCTGGTAATGGCTGTCCTTCCCGCCGGAGACGGCTACGGCGCAGTCGTAGCCTCCCGGGCCGTTGCAGCCCCGGTACTTGTCGCAGAGGGCCTCGAATTCCTTCTTCCGGGCCTCCCAGTCCACCAGCTTCCGGCTCTCGTAGTGGCGGCAGGCGCTGCACACCCCTTCGCTGTCAAAGGTGATGCCGGGACGGGTGTCGGGCATGGTACATTTCTTGCAGTATTTCATAACAAAATCTCCTTTTGATTGGATTTGACGGATCTTCAGGAAGCCTTCCGCTTCGCCAGCCACCGGGCCCCGAAAGCGGCAGCCTCCCCCAGCTGCTCACGGTAAAGGATGAGGTAGAGGACCAGGGCTCCCAGGCAGAGGGCACCCTTGAGAAGGAACCGGTCCCAGAGGAATACTCCTCCGGCGCAGACCAGGAGGGCCAGGGCAAACCCGGCGATGGTCCGCAGAGGATGGAGGATGGTCCGATAATAGTATTGCCCCATGATGGTGCGGAACAAAAACATTCCACCGGCGGAGATGGCCAGGGCCAGGGAAGCCCCCATCAGCCCCATTTTGGGGACCAGCAAAACACAGAGCCCGATGTTCCCCAGGGCGCTGATGGCAATGCCTATGGTGTCAAAGATGGGCCGCCGGGCAATGGAGATGCCGTACACCGTTCCCTCGCAGAGGATGGTAAAGACGGGGCTCATCATCAGCACCGGGAAGACGGGCAGGCACCCGGAATAGGCGGGGAAGAGGAAAAAGAGGATGTCCTCCGCCGCCACCAGACAGCAGTAGAAGGAAAAGATCAGGAGACAGAGGTAGTCCTGCACTTTGGCAATGAGCTCCTGCTGGTCCCGGTAATTGCCGTAGACGAAGGGTCCCCAGAAGGTGGAGAACCCAGCCTGGATGGTGGTCACCAGCTGGGAGAGCCGAACCCCGAAGGCGAAGGTCCCCTGCACCGTGGCCCCCAGACTGTTCCCCAGAAAGGCCAGGCTGAAGGTATTGTTGAGGTAGAGCATGATCTGGGTGGGAGCCAGGGCCAGACCGTAGGGCAGGATCTGCCTTGCCACCGGCCTGGTGAAGGCCCGGCGGCCCTCCCGGAATACCCCCCGGTACCGCAGCCCGAAGAGGAGGGCTACCCCGCCGAAGGAGACCACCGAAACCAGGGCAAAGGCGTAGGGATCGCTGGTGAAGAAGCCCGCCAGGAGGTAGAAGAGGTTGTAGCACCCCTGCATGAGAAGGGTCTCCAGGGTGTAGAGCCCCACCTTCCCCTCCAGCCGGAGGATGACGTTCAGGTACCGCACCCACATATAGAAGAAGGCATTGAGGAAGAGGAGGGGGACCACCCCTACCCCCATAGCCTGGAAGCTGAGGATCCCCGCCAGTCAGTCCGGACAGACCAGGGAGAAGAAAAGCCCGGCGGCGGTCATGACCAGGGCGGAGACGGAAAGGCAGAACCCGAACAGCTGCCGCCCGGTGCGGCCGGGAGGAGGCTCCGCATAAAACCGGAGAAGGCTCTGGTCCAGCCCCAGGATCCCCATATTCATGAGGGTGGCGGTGGCGCTCATAAAGGTGAGAGGGGCGGCGGTCTTTTCCGGGCCCAGCACCCCGCTGACAATGAGGGCCAGCCCCGAGATGCCGAACCCCAGGTAGGTGGCCACGCTGTATTTCAGAATGTTCCCCAGAAATCCCTGGGGGGAATGTTGGTCGGGAGCAGCCATGGCAGCCCTCCTCTCTGGTAAAAAAGTAAGGTCAGGACAGGTAGGGAAGGATCTTTTCCTCCATGGCCCGGACCTGGTCCGGGGTCACATGGGCCTTGTCTACATACCCGTAAATGCGCTGGGCAAAATCCGCCAGCCCCTTGTGGAAGAAGAACACCTTCTCCGGGGGAAGATGGAGCCGGTACAGCCCGTGCACTCCCCAGAGGGCAAAGTATTTCAGCCAGTTGAACCGGGGGGTGAAGCCGGGGCCCATGGGATGGTCCCGGGGCTCCTCCCGGTACACCTGCTCCAGCAGGTCCGCCATCCGGAGAAAGGCGGGGGTGGGACTGGGGTCAAAGTACCCTTCAATCACCTCCCGGTCAATGGGGAAGGGGGGCTGACCCTGAGCCAGGGCGGCGGTGAATTCCTCGTAGGTGGTGACATACCGGGCCCCCTTGTAAATGACCGGGTCGTACTCGTGCTCAATGGGGACGGGCCGGAGGATGTGGCAGCTTTTCCCCGCCATGTACACCTCCGCAATGGCGGTGGACATCCAGATGGAGATGGTGTCGGCGGCGGTAATCCAGTCCTTCACGCTCCCCTCGAAGATGACGTGGAAGTTGGGCCGCCTGGCCGCCAGGGCATCCAGGGCGGGGCTGTTCCACTCGCTGGGATGGCGGCGGTAGACCAGCTCCACCTGGGGATGGTCCCCCAGATACCGGTCAAACCAGTCCAGGGTCTTTTCCATGCTCACCCGGTTGGTCCGGGCAAAGCCGGAAAAATCCGTCCCCGCCATTCTGGAAAGCTCCGCCACCTCGGCGTCGGTCATGCTGGCATACCCGAAGCTGGAGATATAGAGGTGAAGCTCCTTGGCCGAGTCCAGGCCGTGGCGGGCGCAGAGGGCAGCCTTGTCTGCATAATACCCCGGAAATTTCAGAAAATCCATCATAATGGCCCCGGTGACGGGGGTGTTCTTTTCCTCCATCCCGTGGGCCTGAAGCCGCCGGGCGGTGCGCTGGCCCCAGCAGGTCTGGACGCACTTTTTGGCGTTTCCCGCCATATTGAACCAGTCCCCCTCCTCCTGGGTGTCGGAGAGCATTTGCTCCCAGTGGAGGTTGACGATCCTGTCGCACCGGCCGATGTTGTTGTAGACGTGGCTGTTGATGGCCTCGTTGTCATACATACAGCTGGCCACCAGCACCTTGGGCTTGTTCCACAGCCGGAGGGAAAGGAGCTTGGGGTCCAGCAGCTGCCGGATGGCCACCTTGTAGCCCCGGCGCTCCAGCTCCAGCTTCAGCAAAAGGTCGCTCTCGTATTCCCGCACCGTGTGCTCGTAGAGAATCAAAAAATCCAGTGCCATGAATCCTCCTGCCCCTCACCCAATGGCGGTGAAGAGCATTTCTGTAAATTGAGGCAGCCCATACCGGGTGTCCAGGTGCAGGCCGTCGTAGAATTGGGTGTCGTCGTCAAAGTCGGGACGGTTGGTCCACTCATAATCCAGCAGGGTAAACCCGCATTCCTCCGCCCAGCCTTCCAGGGTGACCAGGAATTCCCCCATCTTCCGGTCGATTCCCAGGGGGACACAGACGGTGTCCATGATGTAGTCCGCCACGGGGGGGAGCACCACCGTCAGCTCCACCCCCTGCTCCTCACACCGGAGGGCCAGCTCGCACAGCCGCTGGGCCTGGCTTTCGTTGATCCGAAAATTTTCGCACCGGGGAAGAATGGACTGGGGATAGAGGGCCAGCTGCAAATGCAGGTCGTACACGGTGCCGTCGGCGTCGGTATAGTCGTCAGGGTAGACCCAGTCCCCCGTCTCCTCGCCCCCCTGGCGGCCGGCCAGAAAATCGGTGAAGTTGGTAAGGGTATTTACATTGTACTCCAGATTGAAGCAGTAGGCCAGGGGATTGTCCAGCACATCCCGCAAGGTGGACATCCGGTCCACGTCGTAGGCGGCGCTGAGGGAGTAGAAGGAGACCCCGAAGCAGACCTCCTCCAGGTCAGGGTAGCTGTCCAGGAGATACTCCAGCAGGTCGCAGGTCTCCCGGAGGCTGGCCCCTCCAAAGGCCAGGTTCTGCCAGGGACGGCCGCTGACCTCCTCCACCAGGTCCAGGTCAAAGTGGGCCATCCGGCTGTCCCCCAGAATGACCCTGGGGCCGGGGACCTCCTCGTAGGCCCGGATCCGACCGATGGGGGCGGTGGAGTTGGAACCGGCCTTCAGGCCGAAATAGTTGTTGGGCTCAAAGGCGATAAAGAAGGCCAGCCAGGCCAGCACCGGAAGGCTTAGAAGGGCCAGCCGCTTGACGATGAATTTCACAGCAGAAGCCCCCTTTCAGAAGTTGGCGTAGGCGAAGGAGACTCCCGCAAAGCCCCCGTTCTGGATGATGATACCGGCCAGGATGCTGCCAATGAGGAAGTAGTAGAGGATCCACCGCACGGCCCGGTGCTGCCCGGCCAGGACGGCTTCGGACCCCTGGCCCCCGTACCGGAAGAACCGCAGCCCGTCCAGCCAGAAGGCGGCCAGCAGCCCCAGGGGCAGGAAGGCAAGATACCCCAGCACCATCCGGGGATCGTCGTAAAAGCCCTGGGCCACGGCGGCGGTGATCTGCCCGGGCAGGGCGGAAAGAGACCAGTTCCGGAACAAGCCGGCAATATACTCCAGGCAGGGCCCGATCTGGGGATCCGCCCCGGAACCGATCCGGAAGAAGATCATGGTAAAGCTCCAGAGGAGGAAGACCCGCACCCGGTTGATCCAGAGGACCAGGGGAGAATGGGGAACGGGCTTGTCCAGGGAAGGCTGGAAGACCTTGTCGCAGACCTGGAAAAGCCCCAGCAGGACCCCCCAGAAAAAGAAGGGAAGGGTGTTCCCGTGCCAGAGGCCGCTGACCACCATGACCAGGAAGAGGTTGAGGAGGTGACGGCCCCGGCTCACCCGGCTGCCTCCCAGGGGAAAGTAGAGGTAATCCCGAAGCCACTGGCTCAGGGAGATATGCCACCGGGACCAGAACTGGGAGAAGCTGGCGGCAAAATAGGGGGTGCGGAAGTTTTCCGGCAGCTCCAGCCCCAGAGCCATCCCGGTGGCCCGGGACATCTCGGAGTAGCCGCAGAAATCAAAGTAGAGATAGAGAGCGAAGGCCATGGCTCCCAGCACCAGCATGGGGCCGCTCTGGCCGGGAATATCCCCGAACACCACGTCGATGAAAAGGGTCAGAAGGTCCGCAATGGCCACCTTTTTCCAGAGGCCCAGGGCGTAAAGCTGAAGGGCCCGGACGGTGCGGCGGCGGTCAAACCGGTGTTCCTCCTCCAGCTGGGGCAGAATCTGTTCCGCCCGGCAGATGGGCCCCGAGATGACGGTGCCGAAGAAAAAAAGAAAGACGAAAAGGGAGGCCGGGTCCCGGGCGGGAGGGGTCTTCCCCCGGCCCAGGTCCACCAGATACCCCATGGCGGCAAAGGTGAAAAAGCTGATCCCCATGGGAAAGGGGAGCCGGGCCAGGAAGGGCCCCTCCAGCAGGGTGGGCAGGGGAGAGTAGTTGTAGTATTTGAATATCCCCAGCACTGCCAGCAGGGCGATGACCCCGCCCCGGACCAGGGGCTTTTTGGCGGCCTCCGGGGCCCCGGCAATGGCCCGGCCCAGGAACCAGAGGAGGAAGAATTCAAAGGCCACCACCCCCCAGGGGGCCAGGGTCAGGAAGGGATTTTCCCCGTTCCAGGCTGTGTGGGTGAAAAAGAAAAAGAGGCTGCAAAGGGCCAGGAAAGGGGTCTGGAACCGTTTTGGCAGCAGCAGATAAATGGCCGCAGCCGCCGGCAGCCAGCCAAAGTAGGAGAAACTCTGAAAACTCATAGGGCAGGGCTCCTTCCACCGGGGGCGGTCCCCACACCCCAAAAGGGGACAGGATCACCCAGAATAATCACTGTTATTATACTAGTTTTGCCCCGGACTGTAAAGGGCGGCCGGTTCACAGAAACAAGTTGAAATTTGCCGCCTGATGCACTATACTTGTAATAATACTTTTAAGGAGAACCAACATGGGAAAGAAAGTCATCGTCACCGGCGCAGACGGATTCATCGGCAGCCACCTCACCGAGGAGCTGGTCCGCCGGGGAGACCGGGTCAAGGCGTTCTGCTACTATAACTCCTTCGGGAGCAACGGCTGGCTGGATACCCTGCCCCCCCAGATCAAAAACGAGATCGAATTTTTCAGCGGAGATATCCGGGACCCTCACGGGGTGGCCACCGCCATCGCCGGGCAGGAGGTGGTCTACCACCTGGCCGCCCTCATTGCCATCCCCTTCAGCTACCACAGCCCGGACAGCTATGTGGATACCAACATTAAGGGGACCCTCAACGTCCTCAACGCCTGCCGGGACCTGAATGTGGAGCGGCTTCTGGTCACCTCCACCAGCGAGGTGTACGGCACCGCCCGGTATGTGCCCATTGACGAGAAGCACCCCTACCAGGGCCAGAGCCCTTACAGCGCCACCAAGATCGGGGCGGACCGTCTGGCAGAGAGCTTTTACCGCAGCTTTGACCTGCCCGTGACCATCGTCCGGCCCTTCAACACCTACGGCCCCCGCCAGTCGGGACGGGCCATCATTCCCACCATCATCACCCAGCTGCTGGCCGGCCAGAAGGAGATTCGGCTGGGCAGCCTGACCCCTACCCGGGACTTCAACTATGTGAAGGACACCGCCGCCGGATTCATGGCCATTGCCGACTGCCCCGCCGCCATCGGCCGGGAGCTGAACATCGCCACCGGGGTGGAACACTCCATCGGAGACCTGGCCAAGGAGCTGATTGCTCAAATCAACCCTGGGGCTACCATCGTCTGTGAGGAGCAGCGTCTCCGCCCGGAGAAGAGCGAGGTGAACCGGCTGCTGGGAGATTCCACCCAGCTGCGGCAGCTCACCGGCTGGAAGCCCGCCTACACCTTCCAGGAAGGGCTGGCCCTCACCACCCAGTTCCTGCGGGAGAACCTGGATTCCTACAAGGTGGGACAGTATGTTTTGTAAATTCCTGGACAGCTGCACCCAAAAAATCAAGGGCCTGCCCCGGTGGGCAGGCTGGCTTTTCTGCGCCCTGGCCGCTCTGGCCGGGGCCCTTTCCTTGCTGTACCTCTGGCGGGTGCTGTATGACCTGGACCTCCGCCCCGAGATCGACCAGAAGATTTTGCTCCTGGGCCTGGCCGGGGTAGCCCTGGCCGGGGTGGGGGCCGCCTTCGGGGTCTCCCGGGTAAAGGACACCGCCGCCAAGGGGGCTTTGGTCATCTTTCTCTGCGGGATGCTCTTTGCCTTTGTGAATCCTCCCATGCAGGCCCCCGACGAGTACACCCATTACCTCCGGGCCTACTCCATCAGCCAGGGACATTTCGACTTTGACGGCAGCCGGGAATATCCGGAGGATGTGGCCCGGCTGTACGAGACCTTTCCGGGAGCCTGGGTCAATGCCCATACCTCCATCGGCAGCTTTGAAGATGAGGAGACCGGGGAGGAAACCTATTACTCCAGCGCCGGGTACGCCCTGAAACGGTACGAGGAGGGCGGCAAGGTCTACTCGGTGCTGGACAGCTTTCAGGAATATCTGGACGGAGGGGAAGCTCAGCCCCTCACCGAGCCCATCCTGGTCATGATCCTGCCCCTGGTCCCCCAGGCGTTGGGGATGGCCCTGGCCCGGCTTTTTGGCCTGGGGGCCCTGGGCTGCCTTTACGGGGGGCGGCTGGTCAACCTGCTGGCCTACGCCGGCCTTTGCTGGCTGGCTCTGAAAAATACCCGGCGGGCCCGGCCTCTCTTCCTGGCCTTCGCCCTATGCCCTTTGAGCCTCTATCTGGGGGCCTCCCTCAGCTATGACGCCACCCTGCTGGGGTGCTATTATCTGATGCTCAGCTTCCTGGACAAGGAGACCTTCACCCGGCGGGACGCCGGATGGTTCCTCTTCGCCTTTGCCTGGGTGAACATGGCCAAGCCCGCCATCAACCTGCTCTGGGTCTTTGTGCCCCTGGTCATCGCCGCCCGGCAGTGGAAGCTCCGCCTCAAGCCCTGGCTCTTCGGGGCAGGGGCTTTGGTCCTGGCGGCGGGGGTCACCTTCTTCACCACCTGGTACGGGAACTTCTTCCGCCACGACTACGACCTCTCCGCCTTTGCCCGGATGATCGAGGGGGCGGACCAGGTCCCCCAGCTCCTCTTTGTGCTGCGATACCTGCCCCGGTACCTGGCGGTGATGGTCCAGACCCTTTATGAAAATCAGTTCTTCCTGGGTCAGCTGGGCCTCTTCGGCGCCCTGGACCTGGATATCCCCCTCCTGGACGTCACCGCCCCCATGGTACTCCTGGCGGCGGCGGTCCTGTCGGTGCCCAAGAAAGAAAAACGGCTGGCCCCCCAAACTGCCTTTGGGCTGGGGGGATTCGGCCTGGTCTATCTGGCCGGGGCCATGACCGCCATGTATATCACCTACACCCCCGTGGGGATGGTCCGGATCATCGGTCTCCAGGCCCGGTATTTCCTGCCGGTCTTCCTGGCCTTCTACTGGCTGGCGGCCCAGGGCCTGGGCCGGTACCTGGCCCCCGCCCCCGGGAAAAAGGAATCTACCGGCCTCCCCCTCTTCGGCCTCTACGGAGCCCTGGGGGCCCTCCTTCTCTTTCAGCATTACTATATCGGCCCCATCTACACCATCGGATGATGGGGAAAACCAGAAAAGAGGTTGTTCAAAATGGCATTTATCCCCCTGTCGGTGCCCAACGTGGGTCCCGAGGAAACGGAAAAGGTCGCCCAGGCGGTGACCAGCAGCTGGGTCTCCACCGGGGGCCAGCTCATCAACGATTTTGAGGAGGCCTTCGCCTCCTACCTCCATATGCCCCGGGCAGTGGCCTGCAACAGCGGCTCCTCCGCCCTCCACCTGGCCGCCCTGGTCAGCGGCATCCAGCGGGGGGAGGAGGTCATCGTCCCCACCCTCACCTTCATCGCCGCCGTCAATCCGGTGACCCGGTATATGGGGGCCGAGCCGGTCTTCATCGGCTGTGATGACAGCCTCTGTATCGACCCGGACGCAGTGGAGGAATTCTGCTCCCAGTACTGCGAAATGGGGGAGGACGGCCTCTACAACAAGACCACCGGAGCCCGGGTCCGGGCCATGGTGGTGGTCCATGTATTCGGCAATATGGCAGATATGGAACGGCTGATGGAAATCGCCCGCCGGTACGGCCTTATTGTCATTGAGGACGCT
>CALXEN010000156.1 GCA_944387325.1 uncultured Clostridia bacterium
AGGCTGGGGGTCCTCCTGCTCCAGGGCAGGCAGGTTTCCCCCTTCCATGATCACCTTGAACTCCTCGCCGGAGATCTTTTCCCGCTCCATGAGGGCGGTTGCCAGCTTATGCAGCTCAGGCAGGTGGGCGGAAAGAATCTCCTTTGCCTCCACATAAGCCTGATCCATGAGGCGGCGGATCTCGTGGTCGATCTCGCTGGCCACTTCCTCGGAATAGCCCTTGCCGCTGTTCAGGTCCCGGCCCAGGAAGGTCTGGGCCGGGTCGTTGCCATAGACCACCGGGCCCAGCTTATCCGAGAAACCGTACCGGGTGACCATGCTTCTGGCCGTATCGGTGGCCCTCTCCAAATCATTGGAAGCGCCGGTGGAGATATCGTCCAGCACCAGGTCCTCGGCCACACGACCGCCCAGGAGGCAGACGATGTTCTCCCACATGGCGGTGCGGGTAACGTAGCTGGCGTCCTTATCCGGCAGGTACATGGTGTAGCCGCCGGCCATTCCCCGGGGAATGATGCTGATCTGGTGGACCGGGTCATGGGTGGGGCAGCAGTAGCCGGTGATGGCGTGACCGCCCTCGTGGTAAGCGGTGAGCTGCTTTTCCTTCTCGGTGACCACACGGCTCTTCTTTTCGGGGCCGGCCACCACCTTAATGCTGGCCTCCTCGATCTCCATGTGGGTGATGGCCTTCTTGTTCCGGCGTGCAGCCAGAAGGGCAGCCTCGTTCACCAGGTTTTCCAGGTCGGCGCCGGCAAACCCTGCGGTCTGCTGGGCGATCTTGTGCAGGTCCACATCGGGGCCCAGGGGCTTGTTCCGGGTGTGGACCTTGAGGATCTCCTCCCGGCCCTTTACATCGGGCAGACCCACATAGACCTGACGGTCAAACCGGCCGGGCCGGAGCAGGGCCTTATCCAGGATGTCCGCCCGGTTGGTGGCGGCCATGACGATGACGCCGTCGTTGGCGTCAAAGCCGTCCATCTCCACCGGCAGCTGGGTGAGGGTCTGTTCCCGCTCGTCGTGTCCGCCGCCCAGACCGGCGCCACGCTGCCGGCCTACGGCGTCGATCTCGTCAATAAAGATGATGCTGGGCATGGTCTTTTTTGCCTTGTCAAAAAGGTCCCGCACACGGGAAGCGCCCACGCCCACATACATTTCCACAAAGTCAGAGCCGGAGATGGAGTAGAAGGGCACCCCGGCCTCCCCGGCGCAGGCACGGGCCAGCAGGGTCTTGCCGGTACCCGGAGGGCCTACCAGGAGAACGCCGTGGGGGATCCGTGCCCCCAGGCTGTTGAACTTGCTGGGATCCTTCAGGAACTCCACGATCTCGCTCAGTTCCTGTTTTTCCTCGTCGGCTCCGGCCACATCCTGGAAGGTAGCACGCCGTTGCCCTTCCTGCTGGTCCTTTACCTTGGCCTTGCCCACATTCATGATGCTGCCGCCGGCGCCGCCGCCCCGGTACATAAAGACCAGCATGAAAACCATGCCGCCCATGAGGATGGCGTAGAAGCCCACCTCCAGCCAGGGAATGGAGCTCTTGATGGGCAGGAAGTCATAGACCATGGGAGCGTCCGGGTTGGCTTCATTGTAGGAGGCAATATAATTCTCCACATCCTCCAGGAAATAGTTGATGAAGGAGAGCTTATAGGAGATATAAGCGGTGGCCCCGTTATAGTCCTCCTGGGTCTGAGTCTGGGCCTGGAGCTGGGCGCTGAGGAGCCCGCCTCCGGTGGACTGCTGCTGATCCAGAGAGATGGCATCCTCGGGCAGGGGGATGGCCCCCTCCTTCAGATACAGGTCGATGGTGTAGTTGTTGGGGTCCAGATCGAACCGGGTGACCTGCTGGTTCTGGAAGTAGCTGATCATCCGGGAATAGCTCAGGGTGCTCACGGTATCGCTGCTCCCCATCCAGCTGAACACCGCCACTGCCAGGACCATGGCCAGGATCAACGGAAAAATGTTAAACTGTTTTCTCTGCAAAAAATCTCAACTCCTGTCTTTATTCCCTGGAGGGAAGGATGAGTCCCGGTCACTTCTGGTAGACCTGGGGCTTGAGGACCCCCACATAGGGAAGGTTGCGGTATTTCTCGTCATAGTCAAGGCCATATCCCACCACAAACTCGTCGGGGACCGCAAAGCCCTGATAGTCGGCGGAGATGTCCGCCTTCCGGCGGGAGGGTTTATCCAGGATGGTGCAGATCCGGATGCTGTTAGGGTTGCGAAGCTCCAGCATGGGCTTGAGCTTGGACAGGGTGACCCCTGTATCCAGAATATCCTCCACAATGAGGACATCCTTCCCCACCAGGTTCTGGTCCAGGTCCTTGACGATCTTGACCAGGCCGCTGGTATTGGTACCGGCCCCGTAGCTGGACACCACCATGAAGTCGATGGAAACAGGAATGGTGATGGCCCGCATCAGGTCGGCCATAAACACCACCGACCCTTTGAGGATGGAGACCAGCATGAGGTTTTTCCCTGCATAGTCTTTGCTGATCTGGGCGCCCAGCTGGGCTACCCGCTCTTTCAGTTGGGCCTCGCTGACCAAAACTTCCCGGATATCATCATGCATATTCATCTGGGTTCCCCTTTCCGTTCCTGGGTGATGACCAGCAGCCTGCCGGTCTGCTCCCCGGGCAAATATTCCTTTGCCGTTCCCTGATCCCACAGCCAGACCACCGTTCCCTCCTCCCCAGCCAACAGCGGGCGAAGCCGCCGGGCGGGAGAAAGACCCAGTTCATTGTCCCATTTTTTCAGAGATTTGGTCTGGCCCCGGACCGGATGGCAGAACCGGTCTCCCGGCTGCCGGGTCCGAAGGACCAGGTTACATGGTATTTTAGCATAGTCTGCCAAAAAAATGTAGTCCTTTTTGTGAACAAAGACATCTTTCCAGATAACTTTCTGCATTTTTTCACAATTTATTACTTCCAGCCCTACCTGATACTCTCCCAGCTGAAAGATCTGCTTTTCTCCCAGCCCCTCTTTGTTCAGGGTAATCGGGGCGGGCGGCCGGGCCTGGGGATCCCAGACGGTGAGGTATCCCCGCCGGGCATCCAGGAGAGCATGGCGGGTGAGCTGTACTGCGCTCCCCTGGGCCACAGCCCGGCAGGCGGCTTCCACCAGTTCCCGGTTAGGGTCCCGGTACCGGCGGATCACCATCCGGAGGGCCTCTTTTAATATAGGTAGGTCCGCCCCGTTTAATACCTGGCAGCGGTACCCTTCCCAGGTATCGGCCTCCGCCAGCAGCTGCCGGGCTTTGGCACCGAAGTATTGGTCCAGCTCCCCCATCTGGAGGGCCAGGGCGGCCAGGGCCTCCTGGGCCCGGGGGTTCACCGTTTCCAGCCCGGGGATCACCCCATGGCGGATCCGGTTCCGGGCGTACCGGTCGGTCTGGTTGGATTCGTCCTCCACCCACCGGCGGCCCTGACTGCGGCAGTATGCCTCGGTCTGGGTCCGGGTGATTCCCAGGAGGGGCCGGACCACGTCCCGGCTCCGGGCAGGGATCCCCCCAAGGCCGTGAAGGCCGGTGCCCCGGGCCATCCGAAGAAGGAGGGTCTCGGCCTGGTCGCTGAGGGTGTGGGCGGTGGCCACCACCTTCCCGGGCCCCGTGAACCGCCGGTAAATATCGTACCGGGCGTTCCGGGCCCATTCCTCGCTGGCGTTTTCCCTCCAGTCCTCCCGCTCCCGGCGGAGCTCCGCCAGGTGGAAGGGGACCCCCAGTTCCCCGCAGACCTGCCTGACATAGGCGGCCTCCCGGGAAGAGGAGGGGCGAAAGCCATGGTCAATATGGAGCGCCTCCAAACTGATTTCCAGTTCGGAGGCGTGGGTGTGCAAAAACAGGAGAAGGGCCAGGGAATCTGCTCCGCCGGAGCAGGCCGCCGTCACCCGGGTCCCGGGTGGAATGAGGCTGCGGCAGCTTTCCAGAGCCTTCTTCCAGGGGTCTTTCTCAGCTTTCATGGGTAAAATCCACGTTGGTGAATCGGGTATGGGCGCCGTCCCAGCCGATCTTGACGGTACGGACCTCCCCGTGACGGTTCTTGGCCACAATGCACTCGGCAATGTTCTGATTCACCGGTGCGGAATCCTCGCTCTTGTTTCCGGTGTTCTCGTAGTAGGCTTCCCGGTAGAGGAAGAGAACAATATCCGCATCCTGCTCGATGGAACCGGAGTCCCGCAGGTCGCTGAGCTGGGGCCGCTTGTTGCTGCTGCTGTTCTTTTCCACCGCACGGGAGAGCTGGGACAAAGCCAGCACCGGGGCGTTGAATTCCTTGGCAATGATCTTCAGGTTCCGGGTGATCTCGCTGACCTCCTGGACCCGGTTCTCAATATTCCGGCCGCTGCTCATAAGCTGGAGATAGTCCACCACAATGAGCCCCAGCCGGTTGGGGCTGAGCTTCTGGTTCAGAATCCGGAGCTTGGCCCGCATCTCCCCGATGGAGATACCCGAGGTATCGTTGAGGTAAAGGGGGGCGGAGGAGAGCTTCTCGGTGACGAAAGCCAGATCCTCCCAGTCGGAGTCCTCCATCTGGCCGGTGCGGAAGGCCTTGCTGTCCACCCCCGCCTCACTGGAGAGGATCCGGTTGGTGAGCTGGTCCCGGGTCATTTCCAGGCTGAAGTCCACCGTGGGGATCTTCCGGTCCTTGGCCACTTTGGTGGCGATGTTCAGGGGGAAGGAGGTCTTTCCCATACCGGGACGGGCGGCCAGAATGATCAGGTCGCTCCGGCCCAGGCCCCCGGCCAGGGCATCGTCCAGGTAAGTAAAGCCGGTGGGGATCCCCTTGTACTGGCCGTCGGTATCATTGGCCAGGTTGTGAAGCTGGAGGATGCTCTCCCGCAGGGAGTCGTGAAGGACCACCACATCGTTCCCCTGGTCTTCGTTGTGGATGGCGTAGAGGTTCTGCTCGGCGTTTTCCAGCAGGGTCTTGCTGTCCGCCTCGCCGCTGTTTTCCAGGGTCTGGCGGGCAGCCAGGATCAGTTGCCGGAGCCGGGCCTTCTCGGCCACGATCTCCGCATAGCTTTTGGCGTTGCTCACAGAGGGCACAGTGGCCACCAGGTTTTCGATGTAGAGGAACGCCTCGTCCTGGCCGGAAAACTCCTTGCTCTGGGACAGCGCTTCCACCAGGGTCACCGCATCCACCCCGGTGCCGTCGGCACTGAGGCGCTGGATCTCCCCGAAAACCGCCTGGTTTTTCTCGGAGTAGAAATACTCCGGCCGCAGCATCTGCGACACCACCGCCAGCTGTTCCCCGTCGGCAATGGCTGCCCCCAGCACCGCCTGCTCGGCGATCATACTGTAAGGCATCTCCACTCCCAGGCTCTCCAGCTGGATGGAATGTTCCTTCTTCAAAAGGGGTCCCCCCTGCTCTTCCTAGAATCCTTTGATTACAGCTCTTCCACCTTCACCTTGAAGGGAGCCACCACTCCGGGGTGGAGCCGGACAGAGCATTCGGTGGTGCCGAAGTCCTTGATATCCCGGCTCAGCTCCACCTTCCGCTTGTCCACCTCGGTGCCGATCTTCTGGCTGAGGGCGGCAGCCACGTCCTTGGAGGTGATCTTGCCGTACAGTTTTCCGGCAGCGCCTCCCTTGGCCTTCAGGACCACGGTCTGGTCCTTGATCTTTTCCGCCAGCTGCTGGGCAGCGGCCAGGGCCTCGGCTGCGTGGTGGGCCTTGGCGTCGCTCTTGGTTTTGGCTACATTGAGGGCCCCTGCGTCGGCGGTGACCGCCATCTTCCGGGGCAGCAGGAAGTTCCGGGCGTATCCGTCCGAGACCTCGTGGATCTCGTCCTTCTTCCCGATGGTCTTTACATCCTGAAGCAGCAATACTTTCATATTCGTGGTTCTCCTCTCTTGGGAAGGGTCAAACTTCCATAATAATGGGCAGGATCATGGGGCTCCGCTTGGTCTTCCGGTAGATATAGCTGGAAAGGCTCTCCCGCATGGCTGCCTTGACGCTGGCCCAATCGGCATGGGCGTTCCGGGCCAGGGCATGGTCCAGGGCCTGCTGGGCGGCGATCCGGGCGCCGTTCATCAGCTCCTCATTCTCCCGCACATAGACAAAGCCCCGGCTGACCAGGTCGGGCCCGGCCAACACCTGGTTGGTGGAACCATCCACAGTGCAGACCGCAATGACCAGGCCGTCCTCGCTCAGGTGGCGGCGGTCCCGCAGGACCACATTCCCCACGTCCCCGACGCCCAGACCGTCCACCATGACGGCGCCGGCCTGGACCGGGCTGCCCAGCTTCAGGCAGTCCCGGCTGAGGATGATATCCTGGCCGATCTCCCCGATATGGATGTTCTTGGGGGGAATGATCCGAAGGGAGGCAGCGGTATCTGCATGGCGCTTGAGCTGCTTGTACTCTCCATGGACCGGCAGGAAATACTGGGGCCGGGTGAGGGTGAGCATCATCTTCTGCTCCTCCTGGCAGGCGTGGCCGGACACATGGACGTCGTACATATTCTCGTAGATCACATCCGCCCCCAGCTGGAGCAGGCCGTTGACCACCTTGGTCACCGTCTTCTCATTGCCGGGAATGGGGGTGGCGGAGATGATGATAAAATCCCCGTGGCCTACTTTCACGTTCCGGTGGCTGTTGGATGCCATCCGGGCCAGAGCGGAGAGGGTCTCCCCCTGGCTGCCGGTGGTGATGAGCACGATCTTCTCGGGGGGATACTTGTTGATCTGGTCAATGTCGATCATGGTGCCGTCCGGCACATGGAGATATCCCAGTTCCATGGCCATCTCGGTGTTCCCGATCATGCTCCGGCCGCTGACGGCCACCTTCCGGCCGTTCTCCACCGCCAGGTCGATGATCTGCTGGATCCGGTAGATGTTGGAGGCAAAGGTGGCGATGATGATCCGCTTGTCCTGGGCCTGATGGAACAGGTTCCGGACCCCGGCCGCCACCTTCTGTTCAGTGGCGGTATAGCCGGGACGCTCGGCGTTGGTAGAGTCGCTGAGGAGGGCCAATACGCCCTTCTTCCCGTACTCTGCAAAGGTGTCCAGATCGGTGCAGTCCGCCCGCAGGGGGGTGTAGTCGATCTTGAAGTCACCGGTCTGGATGACGATACCCGCCGGGCTGGTAATGGCAAAGGCCACGGCATCGGGGATGGAATGGTTCACATGAATGGGCTCCACCGTAAAGCAGCCCAGCTTGAAGGACCGCCGGGGGGTGATCTCCACGAACTTGGTCTGGCGGAGGAGGTTGTGCTCCTCCAGCTTGTTTTTGATGAGGCCGATGGTCAGCTTGGTGGCATAGATGGGCAGGTTCACCCGCTTGAGCAGGTAGGGCAGGCCGCCGATATGGTCCTCGTGACCGTGGGTGATGAGAATACCCTTGATCTTCTGGACATTCTGTTCCACATAGGTGAAGTCGGGGATGACCAGATCAATGCCGAACATATCGCTGTCCGGGAATACGATGCCGCAGTCCACCAGGAGGGCGTCCCCCTGGCATTCATAGTAGGTGATGTTCTTTCCTACCTCCCCCAGGCCCCCCAGGGGAATGATGTGGAGGGGCACGGCGGGGCCGTTCCCATTCTCCTTGTTCTGTCGGGGAGCCCGGAACCCGGTCTGACGGCGTGCATACTTCACGCCCCCTTCATTCTGCTTCCCGCTCTGGTTCTGCTTGCTCCCCTGCTTGGGCGCTTTGGGCGCTTTGGCCTTGGGAGCCTTCTCCCCCAGCTTCTCCCCCAGTTTGGGAAGGCGGGGTCTGGTGGTTTTCTTCTTTTCTTCCATAGATCCTCCTAAACAATACAGAATGTACGCCGTCTCAAAAGTACAGACAGCGGCTTTTTTAGTTACCAATGGTTTGTTCCTGGGCGCTCCTGGGTTCGCTTGTTCGGCGCAACCGGGCCCTATGGGTATGGCTTGCCACGATACTAAACAGTTACCGGTATTATACCCCAGGGGGTAATTGTTTGTCAAATAAGTATGGACCTGCCGGGGGATTCTATGCTTGTGCAAACCCTCCCCAGGCATTATAATGGAACCAGAATAAATTTTTGTGAGGTTTTATGAAACGGATCGAACTTTTTACGGACGGCGCCTGCAGCGGGAACCCCGGTCCCGGAGGCTGGGGGGCCATTCTGCGGTATAAAGGAGTGGAAAAGGAGATGAGCGGCGGGGACGCCAGCACCACCAACAACCGAATGGAGCTGCTGGCGGTCATCAACGGTCTGGCCGCTTTGAAGGAGCCCTGTGAGGTGGACCTGTACAGCGACAGCCAGTATGTCATCAACGGGCTGGAAAAGGGCTGGGCCAAAAGCTGGAAGGCCCGGGGGTGGAAAAAGGCGGACAAGTCCCCTGCCCTCAACCCTGACCTGTGGGGGCAGCTCCTCCTGTTGGCGGAGCAGCACACCATCCACTATCACTGGCTGAAAGGCCATGCCGGTCACCCGGAGAACGAGCGGTGCGATGCTCTGGCCGTAGCCCAGAGCATTAAATACGGCGGCCGCCAGAAATAAAGGAGAGGACCTATGAGCGGAGAAATTTTGCCCGGACAGGGGTTTAACACCTACGAGGAGCAGGACAAAATCCTGGTGGGGATGAGCGGTGGTGTGGACAGCAGCGTGGTGGTCCGGATTCTCCAGGACCAGGGGTTCCAGGTTTTCGGAGCGGTGATCCGGTTCAGCCCGGAGCATGAGCCCGCCGTCCAGGCCGCCCAGGCCACCGCCCAAAGCCTAGGGGTCCCCCTCCACGTCATTGACGCCCAGGAGGAGTTCCGGGTCCAGGTGGTGGAGCCCTTCTGCCGCTGCTACTGCAAAGGGATCACCCCCAACCCCTGCATCTTCTGCAATCCCCTGGTGAAGTTCAAGCTGCTGGCTCGGAAGGCGGACCAGCTGGGAATCCGGTATCTGGCCACCGGGCACTATGCCCGGGTGGAGCTCTGCCCCGACGGGGTCTGCCGGATTGCCTCTCCTTTGAGCGCCGCCCGGGATCAGACCTATATGCTCTACCGGCTCCCCCGGGAAATCCTGGACCGGCTGGTCCTCCCCCTGGGAGAGTTCGAAAAGGAGGAGGTGCGGCAGATGGCCCGGAAGCTGGGCCTTTCCTGCGCCGACGCCCCGGACAGTATGGAAATCTGCTTTATCCCCGACGGGGACTATGTGGCCTTCATCCAGGCCCGGGGAGGCCAGCCCAAGGAAGGGCATTTCATCTCCCCGGAGGGAGCCGACCTGGGGCCCCACCAGGGGGTATGGCACTATACCATCGGCCAGCGAAAGGGGCTGGGCCTGGCTTTGGGCCAGCCGGTATTTGTGCGTGAGATCAAGGAAAACGGAGATATCCAGCTGGCCTGGGCCGGGCAGGAATATTTCTCCGGCCTCACCCTGGAGGAGATGGTCACCCCCGACGGCGCTCCCCTGCCCGCCGGGGAGTATGCTGTTAAAATCCGCAGCGCCGCCAAGCCGGTCCCCTGCCGGTATGAGGGGGACGGGAAGGTCTCTTTCCCCCAGCCGGTGCGGGCCCCCGCCCCAGGGCAGAGCGCCGTCTTTTACCAGGACGGTCATGTTATGGGCGGCGGCGTCATCGCCAGCATCCTCTGATTTTTCCTTACTGGACAGAAAAACAGCCCTGAGGGATTTTTCCCCCAGGGCTGTGGTTTTTATTTTTTCTTTTTCTTTTCTTCCCGGGCCATCCGCTTCCGCTTTTCCTTCTCGGTCTCCAGGTGCCGCCAGGGCCACCAGGTTCCCTCATGCTCCTGCATCCAGCGGCTGAAGGGATAGAACGCATATCCCAGACCGATGGCATAGAAGGCAACATACCAGAAGAGGGAGAGGTTGAAGAGGGTGTCCGCCACCCCCACCGTCATGATGGTCAGCCCTGCAAAGATGAGGAACCGGGCATTCTGCATGACGTAGGCCTTCCAGTTTTCCGGCTGGATATCCTTCCGTCCCTGTTCTCCCCAGGCGTTGGGGTTTTTGGTGACGGAATAGCCGTAGCAGAGCAGAATGACACCCACCACTACCTGAAACTGAAACATGGGACGGTCCTCCTTTGGATCACTTCAGCTTTTCCCAGAAGGGGCTGAAATCGAAGGTGGCAAAGTAATCAGCAGGGGTCTCAGCCCGGCGGATCAGCTTGTGGCTGCCGTCCTCACAGAGGAGGACCTCGGCGCTACGGAGCTTGCCGTTGTAGTTGTAACCCATGCTGAAGCCGTGGGCACCGGTATCGTGGATGTAGATCACATCCCCGATGTCGATCTTGGGCAGCACCCGGTTGACGGCGAACTTGTCATTGTTCTCGCAGAGGCCGCCGGTGACATCGTACACATGATCGCACATCTCGTTTTCCTTTCCCAGGACGGTGATGTGGTGGTAAGCCCCGTACATGGCAGGCCGCATAAGGTTGGCGGCGCAGGCGTCCAGGCCCACATATTCCTTATAGATGTGCTTCTGATGGATGCAGGTGGCCACCAGTGCCCCGTGGGGCGCCAGCATATACCGGCCCAGCTCGGTGAAAATGGCTACGTCCCCCATCCCGGCAGGGGTGAGGATGGCCTCAAACTGCTGGCGGACCCCTTCCCCAATGGCCATAATGTCATTGGCGGGCTGGTCGGGACGGTAGTCCACCCCGATGCCGCCGGACAGGTTGATGAACTTGATATGGGCCCCGGTCTTTTCGTGGAGCCGGACCGCCAGCCGGAAGAGGATCCCGGCCAGCTCGGGGTAATAGCCGTTGGTGACGGTGTTGGAGGCCAGGAAGGCATGGATGCCGAATTCCTTGGCCCCGTCGGCCATCAGCTTTTTATAGGCCTCCACCATCTGGTCCTCGGTCATGCCGTACTTACTGTCCCCGGGGTTATCCATGATCTGGTTCCCCATGCTGAACAGTCCGCCGGGGTTGAACCGGCAGCAGATGGTCTCGGGGACCCCGCATACCTTCTCAATGAAGGGAACATGGGTCACGTCGTCCAGGTTGATGTAGGCTCCCAGCTGGTAGGCCTTCTGCATATCTTCCACAGGAGTCACGTTGGAGCTGAACATAATGTCGCTGCCGGTGATGCCGCAGGCCTCGCAGAGGAGGAGCTCGGTGTAGCTGGAGCAGTCCATGCCGCAGCCCTCCTCGTGGAGGATCTGCATAAGGTAGGGGTTGGGGGTGGCCTTGACGGCGAAATACTCCTTGAATCCCTTGTTCCAGCTGAATGCCTTGTTCACCGCCCGGGCCTTCTCCCGGATGGCCTTCTCGTCATAAATATGGAAAGGGGTGGGGATATCCTGCATGATCTCCCGGGCCTGTTCCAGTGTCAAAAACGGTTTCTTTTCCATGGTTCTTTCCCTCTCACGGATATAAATAACTCAAATATTATAAAGCATTTTTTCCCGCTGTACAAGTGGATGGTTCAAACTTTTTTATAAGAATCTCTTCTTCCTATTTAAAAGATAAGATTCCTGCAAAAGGAAAAGCCCCTGAAGCCATAAGCTTCAAGGGCTTTCTGTTGGAGCTGTCTATGCGATTCGAACGCACGACCTCATCCTTACCAAGGATGTGCTCTACCTACTGAGCTAAGACAGCATTGGCGACCCGAATCAGGCTCGAACTGACGACCTCTAGCGTGACAGGCTAGCGTTCTAACCAACTG
>CALXEN010000157.1 GCA_944387325.1 uncultured Clostridia bacterium
AAGCAATGTTCTTGGTCAGCATCTTCAGGCCGCCCTTGGCAGCAGCGTAAGCGGAAACGGTCTCACGGCCGAACTCGCTCATCATGGAGCAGATGTTGATGATCTTGCCGCTGCGGCGCTCCATCATACCGGGCAGAACAGCCTTGGCAACGATGAAGGGAGCGTTCAGGTCAACATCGATAACCTGACGGAACTCCTCGGCCTTCATCTCCACCATAGGGATCCGCTTGATGATACCGGCGTTGTTTACCAGAATGTCAATGGGGCCAACCTCGGCGTTGATCTTGGCTACCATTTCCTGAACGGCGGCCTCGTCGCAGACGTTGCATACATAGCCGTGGGCCTTGATGCCGTCAGCCTCGTAGCTGGCCAGACCCTTGTCCACCAGCTCCTGCTTGATGTCGTTGAAAACGATGGTGGCGCCGCAGCCGGCCATGGCCTTGGCGATGGCGTAGCCGATGCCGTAGGAAGCGCCGGTGATAAGAGCGACCTTACCGGTCAGATCGAAAGACTTGAGAGTAGTGCTCATGGGAATCTCCTCCTATTTTTTCTGTTTATTTCAAAAAGCGCAGCTTTTTAAAATCGGATCCTGTTACCGCAGGTCGGGAGTGGCGATGTTGTCCATGTCGTCGAACTCCATGTTCTCGCCGCCCATGGCCCAGATGAAGGTGTAGTTGCTGGTGCCCACACCGCTGTGGATGCTCCAGCTGGGGCTGATGACCGCCTCCTCGTTCTGCATGACCAGATGCCGGGTCTCGGTGGGCTCACCCATCATGTGGAATACCACCTGGTCCTGGGGGACCTCAAAGTAGGTGTAGATCTCCATCCGCCGCTCGTGGGTGTGACTGGGCATGGTGTTCCAGTTGCTTCCCTCGTCCAGGCAGGTCATCCCCATGGAGAGCTGGCAGGTCTTGAGCACATCCGGGTGGATGAACTGGTTGATGGTCCGCTTGTTGCAGGTGGCCACGCTGCCCAGAGGCCGGTGGTTGGCATCGGCGATCTTGATGAGCTTGGTCTCGTAGCTTACATGGGCAGGGGCGCTGACCATGTAGAACTTGGCGGGCAGAGCGGGATCGTCGCTGGAAAAGACCACTTCCTTGTGGCCCTTGGTGATGTAGAGGCAGTCCTTGTAGCCCAGCTCATACACCTGTCCGTCCACGGTGATCTTTCCGTTGTGGCCCTCGCCGCCGATGTTGAAGATGCCGATCTCCCGGCGCTCCAGGAAGTAATGAGTACCAAAGTTGGCCCACACGTCGATGCCCTGGTCAATGCTCACTGGGTGGGTCACGGGCATACAGCCCAGGGTGACCATCCGGTCCACATGGCTGTAAACCGCCACCAGCTGGTCCGGCTGGTAAAGGCCGGTGATCAAAAATTCGTCCCGCATTTCCTGGGTGGTATACCGCTTGAAATCCTTCTGATTGCAGGAATACCGAATATCCATGGAAAAAATCCTCCTTCTTTCTGAAACAGGGCAACATTCGCCCACACTATCTTGAGTCTATTATACCCCATCCCTTTCAGGAAAGAAAAGGGCAAACAAGCACAAAAAGACTCTGTTTTTTTGGATATTATGCGGCCTGAAAAAGAAGAGACCGGCAGGCTCTCCTGCCGGTCTTTCACTTGGAAGGTAAAATGAATAAGAGAAATAGCTGGAAAAATCAGCGCTGGATCCGTCCGGAACCGTCGCCGCCGGCCAGCTTCTCCACCTCGGCTACAGTCATCATGTTGTAGTCGCCCTCGATGGAGTGCTTCAGAGCAGAAGCAGCTACGGCAAACTCCACGGCATCCTGGGTGGACTTGCCGGTGAGGAGGGAGTAGATCAGGCCGCCGCCGAAGGAGTCGCCGCCACCCACACGGTCAATGATGTGGAGGTCGTACTTCTTGGAGAAGCAGTACTCGTTGGAGGCAACGTCGTAGAGCATGGCGCTCCAGCCGTTGTCAAAGGCGGAATGGCTCTCACGGAGGGTAATGGCCACCTTCTCGAAGCCGAACTTGTCAGCCAGCTGCTTGGCAACGCTCTTGTAGCCCTCGTGGTTCAGGGTGCCGCCGTAGATATCGGTGGCCTCGGCCTCGATGCCGAACACGTCCTTGGCATCCTCCTCGTTGCTGATACAGACGTCCACATACTGGCACAGGTCGGTCATGGCGGCACGGGCCTGGTCACGGGTCCAGAGCTTGCCACGGTAGTTCAGGTCGCAGGAGATCTTGATCCCCTTGGCCTTGGCAGCCTTGCAGGCCTCCCGGCAGATGTCCACTACATTCTCGCCCAGGGCGGGAGTGATGCCGGTGAAGTGGAACCAGTCCACACCCTCAAAGATCTTGTCCCAGTCGAAATCGGCGGTGGTAGCCTCCTGGATGGCGCTGTGGGCACGGTCATAAATGCAGACGGAACCACGCTGGGAAGCGCCCTTCTCGTTGTAGTAGATGCCTACACGGTCGCCGCCCCGGGTGATGAGGCTGGTGTGTACGCCGTAACGGCGGAGGCTGTTGATGGCGCTCTGGCCGATGGCGTGGGCGGGCAGCTTGGTGACAAAAGCAGCATCCAGGCCATAGTTGGACAGGGAGACAGCTACGTTGGCCTCGCCGCCGCCGAAGGTGAACTCCAGGGTGTTGGCCTGGACAAAACGCTCATAGTTGAAGGGCTGCAGACGGACCATCAATTCGCCGAAGGTAACAACTCTCATAATACAAACTCCTTTTTTATATGATATGCCAATGGGACAGACCAGGAAAGATTACTTCTGGACCAGGTGGATGGCAAAGCCGGCCACTTCATCGGCCAGATAAATGGCGGTGTTCTTGCCGTTCTTGGTGACCATGCTGTCCATGTCGAATTTCACGCCACGGCGGCCCAGGTGGTAGACGGCCCGGTCAATGTTGTTGCACTTGATGGCAATGTGGCCATGGGTGCCACGGCCGGGCTTCTTCATGATTTCGAACTCTTTGTTGCCTACAAAGACGCTGCTGTTGCCGGGAGCAACCTTCTTGCTCAGCAGCTGGCCCAGCAGCTGGGCGGTAGCCATAGCCTCGGTGTCGTCGGCGCAGTTGATGCCGATGTGGCCCAGCTCCAGGCCCAGCATCACATCCACGGCCTCCTTGCACATGGCGGTGATCTCGTCCCAGGCGCCGGCTTTGATCTTGTCGGACTTGCACATCCAGGTGCCGCCCACGGCAATGATCTGGTCATAGCCCAGGTAGTTGTTCACGTTCTTGGCGTTGACGCCGCCGGTGCACATCCACTTGGCGCTCTTCAGGGCTGCGCCGATGTTCTTCAGCATATCCACGCCGCCGTTTGCCTCGGCAGGGAAGTACTTGATGGCCTCGCAGCCCTGGTTCATGGCCTGCTGCATCTCACCGGCAGAAGCAGTGCCGGGCATCATGAGACCGCCCTTGTCGATGACGTGCTGGGTCACATTGGGGTCGTAGCCGGGAGCCACAATGAAGCTGGCGCCGGCGGCCATGGCACGGTCGGCCTGCTCACAGGTGAGAACGGTGCCTGCACCCAGCAGCATCTCGGGAACTTCCTCATGGATCTTCCGGATGCACTCCTCGGCGCAGGCGGTGCGGAAGGTGACCTCGGCGGCGGGCAGACCGCCGGCGACCAGGGCCTTGCACAGGGGCACAGCCTCATCTACGCTGTTGAAAGCGATAACGGGAATAATACCAATTTCGTACACGCGCTGAATCACAGAATTCATAGTACATTACTCCTTTTCTGGTGGGATTTGGCAATTCCACATTGCGGAATTAAGTTCCGCAAACATTCCTAATTTCATTATAATCTCTCTAATTTTAAAGTCAATCAATGGATTCCTCGCAAACAGCACAACATTTTTTGATTGTTTTTGGCTGAATTGCAAAACATTCCGCACTGCGGGATAGACCCTTGTAAAAGGGCAGAAAATGGAGTATGATGTTCCGAGATACGGAACTGGCGGAGGAAAAAATTTTATGGCAGAAGAGCGGAGCGTACAGAGCGTAGAGCGGATTTTTCAGATTATTGAGGTGCTCAGCCGCCACCCGGCGGGGGTGAGCCTCCAGACCATCGCCCAGGAGACAGGGCTGGCCAAAAGCACCGTCCACCGGCTGCTGGCCAGTCTGACCCAGCTGGGATATGCCGTGCAGGACGGGCTTACTGCCCAGTATAAAATGACCCTGAAAATGTTCGAGATCTCCAGCGGGGTGGTGAACGATATGGACATCATGTCCACCGCCAAACTTCACCTGGACCGGCTGGCCCAGCGGACGGGGGAGGCAGTCCACCTGGTGATCCGGGACGGAAAGGACATCGTTTACATCTATAAGGCGGTGGGCAGCCCGGTGCGGATGAGCAGCCGGATGGGGCTGCGGGCGCCCATCTACTGCACCGGGGTGGGGAAAGCCATTCTGGCCACCCTGCCCACCTACCAGGTGAAGGAGATCTGGAACGCCTCCAACATCCAGAAGCTGACCCAGCACACGGTGGTGGACTGGGACGTATTTACCCAGCAGCTGAAACAGGTGAAAGCCCGGGGCTATGCGGTGGACGATGAGGAGAACGAGCTGGGGATCCGGTGTGTGGCGGTGGCCATCCCCGGCCCGGGGGGGAGAGCGGAGAGCGCCTTTTCCATCAGCGGCCTGGTCCCCTATATGACCGAAAAGCGCCAGGGAGAGATCGCCCAGATGGCCATGGAGACCCGGAACGACATTATGCGGGACATGGGCCTGCTGGGATAATAAAGGAAAAAAGAAAGCCGCCCGACGGCAGGGAGACGAAACTCTCTGCCGCCGGGCAGCTGTTGTTATGGGATCATTCCTTCTCTTCCTGGGGCTGGTGGCTGCGGATCCACTGGACCACCGGATCCATGATCCGAGCCATGGACCCCTCCTGGAAGGGGACCTCCATCCCGGCGGCCTTTACCAGACCCTGGTAGGTGGCGGCCCCGCACTGGTTCACCAGGGCCAGATACCGCTTCCAGGCATCCTTGGGGTCCTTCAGGTGGGCGGCAAAGAACTGGAGGGCCACCGTCTGGGCCAGGCAGTAGTCGATATAGTAGAAGGGATAGAGGTAGATGTGGAGCTGCCGCTGCCAGCCTGCCCCCCGGCCATAGAAGGGGAGGGCATCAAAGTCATTCCAGGGGCGGTACTTGTGCTCCAGCTCCATCCAGACGGCGTTCCGCTCGGCGCAGGTCAGGTCGGGATTCTGGTAGGCAATGTGCTGGAACTCATCCACCATGCAGCCATAAGGCAGGAAAAAGACGGCGTCCTCGGCGTGCATCAGTTGGTATTCCCCGGTCCGGTCCCCGAAGAAAAGGTGGTGCCAGGGGCTGGTGAGAAACTCCATGCTCATGCTGTGGATCTCGCAGCTCTCCATGGTGGGGCTCCGAAGCTCCAGGGGAAGCTGGGTCTGCTGGGCCACATATCCCTGGAAGGCGTGGCCCATCTCGTGGGTGATGGTGTCCACGTCGTCGAAGGTGCCGTTCCAGTTGGCAAAGACAAAGGGACCATATCCCTCAATATCGGTCATATACCCGCCCTGGCTCTTCCCCGGCTTGGAGAGGACATCGAAGGTCTCGTTCTCAAACATCCAGTCCACAAACGTTGCGGTCTCGGGGCTCAGCTCATGGTAGAGGGTGCGGCACCATTCCAGCAGCTGTTCCGGGGTGCCCTGGGGGGCGGGATTTCCCTGGGGAAAGCTGATGGAAGCGTCGTAATATTTGGCGTCGGAGAGCCCCAGCCGCTGGTGGCGAAGCTCCACCAGCTGGGCCACCAGGGGCACCACCTCCCGGGCCACCTGGCTGCGGTAGGCGGATACCTCCTCCATGCCGTAGCCGATCCGGCCCATCCGGAGATAGCTCAGCTGGCTGTAATCCTGGTAGCCCAGAAGCTGGGCCTGCTGGTTCCGGTTCTGGATCAGCTGGGTGTAAAGCTGGTCCAGCTCCTCCTGATGCTGGTCGAACCATTGCCCCTCGGCCTCGTAGGCCAGGTGGCGGGTGGCCCGCACCGGGCTCATCTTGTAAGGGGCCAGCTGGGGCAGGGTCAGCTGCCGGCCGTCAAACTCCACCATGGCGGAGGCATAAAGGGTCTGGTACTGACTGCAAAGGGCATTCTCCCGGGCCATCAGCTCCACTACCCGGTCATCGGCGCTCTTTACCTGGATGTCTAGCTTCTGGAGCAGGATCTGGCCGTAGGTTTCCCCCAGCACCGCCCCATGGGGGCTGGCCAGGACGGCCCGGTAAAATTCCAGGGTGGCCGCCGAGACGGCAGGGGACTGGGCGTCGTAATAGTCGTTCTCCTCTTTCCAGTAGGAATCCTGGGTATTGATGCTGTACCGGATGCTGGCCACCGTGGCCATCCGGGAAAACTCTCCTGCCAGTTCCTGATGCCGCTGCCAAAGGGCCAGGATGGTCTGACCTTCCCGGGCCTGGGCTGCCTGGGCGGCCAGGGACTTGTATTCCCGGATAATGGCCTGGGGGTCCGGACGGGAGTAGGGATATTCGCTGAATTTCATGGTACACCTCCTGAAAGATGGTTCCCTGCTATTGTACCACCGGTGGGGAAAAGTTGCAATCAGGGCCTCCCCGCCGTTGCAAACCGGGGAAACAGGGAGTATAATACAGATATGCAGAGTAGGAAGACCTGCGTTAAGTGCCGCACCAACGGGGAGTTGTGGGCGGACGAAGAGAAGGAAACTTCTTGCGGTAGGCTTCCGCATCCCGCTGCTGCACCGTATTGCCTCATGGCTCCATTGTGCAGCATTGCTGCACAATTTTTTGAGTCAGGAGGTATTTTTTTATGACAAAGGAATATTGGTCCGCTGCGGCCGGGGAACTGCGAAATCCCCGGTCTATGGCCTTTGCAGGGCTGGTAGCCGCCTTCAGTGTCCTGCTGGAGAGCCTTCCCATCTATATTATGGGCCCCAGCCTGAAGATCTATTTCAGTTTTCTCTTCACCGCCCTGGGGGGCTGGGTCTACGGTCCGGTCATGGGGATGATGACGGGGGCTGTGGTGGACACGGTGGGGTTTCTGCTGGCCGGATACGGGGAGCCCTACTTCCCCGGGTTTCTGGTGTCGGCGGTGGTGACCGGCTTTTTTACCGGCTTCCTCCTTTACCGGAGACCGGTAAAGCTGTGGCGGGTGATCCTCCTCCGGCTGGTGGTGGACTATGGGGTAAACGTGGCTCTGGGCAGCGTCTGGAAAGCCATGCTCTACGGGAAGGGATACTACTATTACCTGGTCTCCGGCCTTTGGAAAAACACTCTGCTTCTGCCGGTGGAGGTAGCTCTGATCTATTTCCTCCTTCGATTCATCCAGAAGCAGGGGCTGGATAAACGGTATATCCATAAAAACTGAATCCATTCAACTAAAAAAGCCGCTCCGGAGGAGCGGCTTTTTTGCGCTATGGCTCGGCGGGGATTCAGTCCTCCCGGTCCTCCCAGCTGACGATGGGAGCGGTCTCTCCCCCGTGGGCGGTCATATACTCCTCAAAGTTGGCAAACTTCTGGGTAGGAGCTTTCCGGGCAATGAGGATCAGACCGGGGTCCTGGGCGTTCTCCTTGGGAGACTTGGACTCCCGGGGTGCCTTGGACTGAGGGACTGCCTCGGTCCGGGCGGGCCGGGCGGGGGCTTTCTGGGAGGGAGCAGCCTTCTGCCCCTGGGGGGCCTTCTGGGCCCTGACAGGGGCGGGCTGCTGGGGCTGTGCTGTGGGGGCGGAGGCTGCCTCGGCGGTGTGCTGTGCGGCCTTCCGGCGGCGGCGACGGCGCTTGGCGCTGGCGGACAGTCCCTGTGCCGGGGCTTCCCCGGCGGAATGATTGGGTTGATTCGTTTCCACCTTGTTCTCCTTTTCTGTCGTGTGAGATTGGACCAGCTTGGGCCGGTCCTGTTTGGGGGGCAGCTGTTTGGGCTGACCCTCCCTGGGCCCGGGGAGCTTCCCCTGGGCTTGCTTGGGAGGCAGCTGTTTGGGTGCCTCCTTGGCTTTGGGAAGCCGGGCCTGGGATTTCCCGGCAGGCATCTGCCCCGGGTGGGACGGGTCTGCCGGAGTTTGACCTTCCTTGGCCCAGGGATGATCCCGGACCACCGGGATCTTTTTCCGGTTCAGCTTTTCGATCCCTGCCAGATACTCCCGCTCCTCGGGGGCGCAGAAGCTGATGGCGGTGCCGTCAGCCCCGGCCCGGGCCGTCCGCCCGATCCGGTGGACGTAGGTCTCGGGGACCTCCGGCAGGGCGAAGTTGAAGACATGGCTCAGCTCATTGATATCAATGCCCCGGGCGGCAATGTCGGTGGCCACCAGCACCCGGGTCTGCCCCGCCTTGAAGCCTTCCAGGGCCGCCACCCGGGCGGTCTGGCTCTTGTTCCCGTGGATGGCGGCGGCGGAGATCCCCGCCTTATTCAGGTCCTGGGCGATCCGGTTGGCCCCATGCTTGGTCCGGCTGAAGACCAGGGCGTTCTTCACATCCAGGGTCTGGATCAGGTAGGGGAGCAGCTTCCGCTTGTCCCCTTTCTCTACAAAGTAGAGGCTCTGTTGGATCCGATCCACGGTGCTGCTCACCGGGTCCACCTTGACGCTCACCGGGTCAATGAGGAAGCTGGAGGCCAGCTGCTCGATCTCCCGGGGCATGGTGGCGCTGAAAAGCAGGTTCTGCCGCCGGCGGGGGAGCTTGGCAATGACCTTTTTCACGTCATGGATAAAGCCCATGTCCAGCATCCGGTCCGCCTCATCCAGGACGAAGATCTCCAGCCGGGACAGGTCCACAAAGCCCTGGCCCATAAGGTCGTTGAGCCGCCCCGGGCAGGCGATGAGGATGTCCACTCCTTTTTTCAGGGCGTCCACCTGGGGCTGCTGCCCCACTCCGCCGAAGATGACCAGATGCCGAAGGGTCAGGTATTTCCCGTACTGGGAAAAGCTCTCCCCGATCTGGAGGGCCAGTTCCCGGGTGGGGGTGAGGATGAGGGCCCGGATCTTGTTGTGGCCGGTGGGATGGTTGGCCAGAAGCTGGAGGATGGGCAGGGCAAAGGCAGCGGTCTTGCCGGTGCCGGTTTGGGCGCAGCCCAAAAGATCCCGCCCCTCCAGCACCGGGGGAATGGCTTTGGCCTGGATGGGACTGGGGGTCTCATACCCGGCGTCGGCCACCGCCTTCCCCAGGGCGGGGATCAGGTTCAGTTGTTTGAATGTCATGAAAAAACCTCGGTATCATCTTAAATCCTGCGGCACTCCAGATAGTACCGCTTTTCCTGGGCATGACCCATGCTGAAGGTCTTGCGGGGGAGGACCCCGCCCAGGACGACCCCTTTGAAGAGGTCGCTTTTCTCAAAATCGGGCAGCAGGAAGCCCACGGCGTTTTTGGCCGCCAGTTCCCGGACTGCATCGCTGCCGTGGATGTAATCCACTGTCAGCTGGGGCTGGTCCTTCACCAGCACCTCCAGGAAGGCCTCCAGGCTCCCCACCGCCAGGGGCTGGGCGGGATGGTCCAGCCCCAGGGTCACCTCCTGGCCGTCGGCCAGCAGGGTCAGGGTCTGGTCCCCGGGCAGCCCCACCTTCAGGGTGATCCCCTGGGCCTTGGCATAGGCAGCCCACCGGTCCAGGATCAGGGCCCGGTCCGCCCCAAAGACCACCCGGTGGATGGGCTCCATGGCCAGGGCGGGGGAGTGGATGTTCACCACCTCCGCCAGGCAGTACCGGGCGGGATGGTTCTCCTGCTGGGCGGGGGTGAGGGTGGCCTTCAGCTCCTCCCAGTAGGCCTTGGCAGTGGCCAGGCTGTGGTTCCCGTCCCCCACCGCCATGGTGAGAGGCTTCCCTCCGGCGGCCTGGGGATATTTGGCGTCAAAGCTCTCCTGGCTGCCCAGGGCCTCCAGGCCCCCCCGGATCTCCCGGATGAGGGCGGGGTCCTCCACCGCCCAGCCGGTCACATGGCCCCCCTCCAGCATAAGGGAGGTGTCATAGACCTGGGGCAGGGTGGATTTCTGCCGGGTGAGAGGCCCCAGCAGTGTATCGCCGTGATCATCCACCAGCATCATCACATGGGGAGTCTCCAGGGGAGCCCCCCGGCGGACTGCCAGCCGGGGCGGGATCCGGCTGACCACCGTATTCTCGCTGGGACGGATGGGAGGCTGGGCCCCCGGGGCGTAGCTGTAAGCCTCCAGGTCCACCGCCCCCACCAGGCCGCACCGCACCGAGCCATCCATCTGGGTCCGCTCCAGGTAGATGAACCCTTCCACCTTCCGGGTAAGGATGGAGGTGAGATACTCCTCCATGGCGGTGTGGATCCGGGCGATCCGGCGCTCCACCCCCGGCTGTTCCAGGTAGAGCTCCGGGAGGATCAGGTTGAGGGTGCTGGGGGCATCCCCCACCAGCCGGGCGGCAGATTCCCAGTACTGGGGCTGGCTGGTAAACTGGTCACAGGCCACACAGGCCCATTTTTCCAGGTCCACCTGGGTGTGGGGAAGGAGGATGGAGGCGGGAAGGAAACAATCAGCCATGAAATAACAGATCCTTTCTTACAGGGTGATGGTGTGGCCGGTGAAACCGTAGATGGCTAGGGCCAGGATGCCGATGTAGACCAGGGTGATGGGCATTCCCCGGAAGATGGCAGGCACCGAGCTGTTGTCCAGCCGGCGTTCCGCCTCGTCCACCAGGAGCACCGCCATCAGGTAACCCAGGCTGGTGCCCACCCCGAATCCCAGGTGCTCCACCAGGTTATAACCCTGGGTGGAGCAGATGATGAGGGTGCCCAGCACGTTAGTGTTGAAGCTGGCCAGAGGCAGGGTACGCAGGAGCCGGAGCTTGTGCTTGAAGGGGAGAACGCAGAGGACCGCCAGCACCATCAGGTAGGCCACCAGGGCGCAGCCCAGATAGAGGAGGGGCCGCAGGGGGAGCCGCAGCTCCGCAGGCAGACCGGGCACCACCCGGTCCAGCACAAAGAAGCCCATGGGGGCGGTGAGAAGCTCCACCAAAGCCAGCAGCACCCAGAACTGGATGGTGCCAATGGCGTCGTCGTTCACCAGCCGGATCAGCCGGGAGACGCCCAGTCCCCGGGTAAAGACGGCGTTCTCCGCAAAGACGGCCAGAACGGCGTATACAAGAAAAACAGAGAGATCTCGAATCATTTCCAAACCGCCTCCTGGGTGAGATGAAGTTTTTTCACCCCGGCGGCATACCGCCAGAGGGCGCAGATCAGCCCCAGAAGGATGAATCCGCCGGAGGGCTGGTTGGCCAGGGGCAGCAGATTGGTGGCCCCAAAGTAGAGCTGATGCTCAAAGAGGCAGCCGGTGGCCAGAAACTCCCGCAGGGCGCCCATGAGAAGGATCACCACCGAAGCGCCCATGAGGGTGCTGAGCCCCTGTTTCAGGGCCATGGTGGCAGATTCCAGCTTGGTCCGCTCGTTCCGGCTGATGATGAGGGGGTCCACCACCAGGATGGGTAGATAGAGTCCCAGGAGGAGCAGGTCGGTGCCAAAGATTTCCAGGAGGAGAAGATAGGCGGGAACGTAGATGAGGGCCGCCATGAAGGGATAGAGGACATAGTGGCCCCGGTTCCCGGTGATGGTCAGCACCGCCACCGTCAGCACCCGGGTGGGGACCAGCAGAAGGGCCAGGGCTGCGATAAGCATCACGGCGTTTTTGCAGCTGGTGTCCGCCACCACAATGGGAGCCAGACCCAGACCCTGAAGCATGACCGGGTTGTTCATAAAGATCCGGTCGCTTTGGATCCGCTGCAAAATGGCCATCTGGGCCGGGGAGGGGGTGTTGTTATGAGCGGCCATGGTCGTCCTCCTTTCCGTCCTGGGCGTCGGGAATGTTTTTCAGGCTGGGGATCATCAGGGTCATCCCGTCATCAGCAAACCGCTTCCTGGGCGGACGTGCAGGGCGGGCAGGGCGGGCAGGTGCCCTGGCTCCGGCTTTCCCGGCGGGAACAGAGGCGGGAGCCTTGGGCTGGGCGGGTTTTGCCGCCGCAGGCTGGGCGGGGGCAGCTTTGGGGCCCGCCGACGGAGCCGCTGCGGCAGGGCGGGAGGCGGCAGGAGCGGGGGCCGCTGCAGCCTTCAGGGCGGCCGCTTTCTTCCGCCGGTTCACAAGTCCTACCACCTGGTCCACCGTCAGGTCCAGACGGTCGGACAGGGCGTTGAGGATGAGGATGGCAAAACAGGCGCCGATGTCATAAGCGCCGTAGTACCGGACCATCATGGTCAGGATCCCGGCCAGGAAGCCATAGACCACCTGGCTGCTCCGGGAGCGGGGCTGGGTCACCGGCTCACAAATAAGGAAGAGGGCCGCAAAGAGGGTGGCCCCGGTGAGAAGCTCATACTTGGCCACCGTCAGCCGCTGGGAAATATAGGTCCAGGGCAGGCTGAAGGCCGGCATATCCCCGGTGCCGGCCCGGGGCAGGATCCAGACCACCAGCAGGCAGGCAGCCAGGAAGGAGAGGATGGTGGAGAGCTTGACCCGGCGGCGGAGGAGCAGGAAGGCTCCGCAGCCCAGCAAAATCAGGGTAAACCCGGCCCCCAGGGGCCCGGCGTAGTTCCCCACCAGAAGCTGGATATCGCTCAAGTTGGGCAGGCCGCCGTTCCGCAGGGTGGCGCTGGCACTGTCATAGAGGGTCAGGCCCCCGGTGCCGGTGATGGGAATGTTCCCCAGAGCGGGATACCGGAACACCTCATTGGGCCAGGCCACCGCCACCAGGCTGTATCCCACGGCGGTGGGGTTGAAGGGGTAGTTCCCCGCACCGCCGAAGATCTCCTTTACCACCACGGCGGTGAGGACCGCAATGGCCAGCACATAGGCGGAGACGTTGGGGGGCATGAGAAGGGTGAGCAGGACGGCGAAGCATTCGCTGCTCAGCTCGTCGCTGTCATAGTCTGGCCCGTGGAGGGGAGCCAGCAGCCGGTCGCAGACATAAGCCATACCGCAGCTGATGGCGGCCAGAATCACCGGCCGGGGGCCGTACAGCACATAGCTCATGACCAGCAGGGGGATGGAGCAAAGGAGCACATCCCGGTAGAACCCGGCGTTGGAGCTGGGGGACAAGGCAGTATTTTTCAGATCAGACATGGCATTCTCCTTTTTCTCCTCCCTTGAGGAGCGCACAGGCCCGGGCCGGATCAGGGGCGCCGAACACAGCGCTGCCCGCCACCAGCAGATTGGCCCCAGCGGCGGTGCAGAGGGGGGCGGTGCGGGCATCCACCCCGCCGTCCACCTCCAGATAGAGTTCCCTGCCCCGGGCTTCACATTCCCGGACCAGGGCGGAGAGCTTTTCCAGAGCCACGGGCATGAACTTCTGGCCGCCGAATCCCGGCTCCACGCTCATGACCAGCACCAGCTCCAGCTGGTCCAGGTAGGGGAAGACCTCCTCCACCGGGGTGCCCGGCTTGACGGAAAGCCCGGCCTGACACCCGGCGGCGTGGATGGCGTCGATGACGGCCCGAGGGTCATCCTCGCTCTCCAGATGAAAGGTGATAAGGCTGGCCCCGGCCTTGGCAAAGGCGCCCACGTAGGCCAGGGGATGGGAGATCATGAGGTGGACGTCATAAAAGGCTTGGGGAAGGGCCTTGTGCAGGCTGGCCAGCACCGGCACCCCGAAGCTGATGTTGGGAACAAAGTGGCCGTCCATTACGTCAAAGTGAAGCATATCCGCCCCGGCGTCCAGCACCTGGCGGCAGGCCTGCCCCAGATTGGAAAAATCTGCGGACAGGATGGAAGGACTGAGATAGGTCATAATAATTCCTTTCGGATCAGGGGAGAAAAGTGGAACACCCTCCCACAGTAACAACATAGATAACGTAATTATACCTTACTCCAAGGGAAATTGCAAACCGTCTCCGGCCACTTGTGCAGGAAAAAAGACCATGATAGAATAAAACCGGAAATTCCGGGATTGTGGACCGGACAGAAAGGGAGGAATGGGGTATGATCCACGGGATAGGCCTGGACCTGTGCCGGATCCGGCGGATGGAGGAAAGCCTGGAGCGGGAGCATTTTTTCCGCCGGGTGTTTGGAGCGGAGGAGCAGACCTGGCTGGAAAGCCTGTCTCCCGCCCGCCGGGCCCAAAGCGCTGCCGGCTGCTATGCCGCCAAGGAGGCATTCCTGAAGGCGGCGGGAGGCGGGTTGGGGCAGTTCCCCCTGGCCTCCATTCAGTGCCTGCGCCGGGAAAGCGGCGCCCCTTTTCTGGCCCTCTCCGGTCCGGCAGGGGAATATCTGGAACAGAACCGTCTCCGTGCCCTGGTGACCATCACCCATGAAGGAGGGATGGCCGCCGCCCTGGTAATATTGGAGGAAAAAGATTTTCCCGCCGCCGGTGATTAAATCCCCCGTCCTCTGCTTATACTACCAACAGAAGAACTGTTGGAGGGCAGAAAGATGGAAGTACACAGAGGAGAAGTATTTTACGCCGATTTGAGCCCGGTGGTGGGCAGCGAGCAGGGGGGCGTCCGTCCGGTACTTATTGTCCAGAATGATGTGGGCAACCGGCACAGCCCTACCGTTATTGCTGCCGCCATTACCTCCAAGCAGGATAAGACCCGGCTGCCTACCCATATCCGGGTCCAGGCGGACCGGTGCGGCCTCACCCGGGACAGCATTGTCCTGCTGGAGCAGATCCGCACCCTGGATAAGCGCCGCCTCCGGGAGCGGGCGGGGTGTATCCCGCCGGAGGATATGGCCCGGGTGGACCAGGCGCTGGAGGTGTCGGTGGGGCTGCACCACACCACCAGCTGACCCCCTACATACAGAGGTTCTCTGTATGGAAAGGAGGGTAAAAAATGAAAGCATTGGCAGGATGGATGGCCGCTCTCATGCTGGCGGCTGCCCCCGTGGCCTTTGGGGATGAGCTGCCTCCCGGGGTGGAGGTCCAGCGGCTGGATGAACCCCAGACCCGGCAGGAGGCTTCCGCTCCGGAGGAATCGGAGGAGGCTCCGGCCCCTGCGCCCCAGGCGGAGACCCCGGCCCAGACGGCCCAGACCTACCAGTCTCCCCAGACGGGGGACGGTTCCCTGCTGGCCCTGGCGGGACTGGGGGTCAGCGCCCTGCTGTTGGCCGTCACCCGGAAAGGGGCGGCAGGCCGGGAAGGGGAGACCTTTCAGCGCTGAACGGTTTCAGGACAATTTGGTGAATATGTAGAAAAGTTGCCGGGAATTTTTCTGCCCCGGCAGCTTTTTTTTAGTGAAATAAAAGGCAAAATAGGATATAATGGAGATAATAATTTCCGGGAGGTGGACCAGCAGTGAAGCTGACGTTTTTGGGGGCCGACCATGAGGTGACCGGCAGCTGTACTCTCATTGAGGCCTGCGGCAAGCGGTTTTTGGTGGACGCAGGAATGGAACAGGGGGTGGACGTCTACGAGAACATACCCCTCCCCCTGCTGCCGGGGGATGTGGACGGGATCTTTCTCACCCACGCCCACATTGACCATGCGGGGCGGATCCCCTACCTGTACAAGCAGGGGTTCCGGGGGCCCATCTACTGCACCGAAAGCACCCGGAAGCTGTGCAGCATCATGCTGCGGGACTCCGCCCATATCCAGGAATTTGAGGCGGAGTGGAAAAACCGAAAGAACACACGGAGCGGTGCTCCTCTGGTGGAGCCCCTCTACACGGTTCAGGACGCCATCAGCGTCATGGAGCAGTTCTCGGGCTGCGACTATGAGGATTCTGTTTTCCCGGCGGAGGGATTTCGGCTCCGGTTCCTGGACGTGGGACATCTGCTGGGCAGCGCCACCATCGAAATCACCGTCACCGAGGGGGAGGAGACCACCTGCCTGGTCTTCAGCGGGGACATTGGAAATGTGAACCAGCCCATCCTCCGGGACCCCGCCCGGCTCCGCCAGGCGGATGTGGTGGTGATGGAGTGTACTTACGGGGACCGGCTCCATCCCCCCCGCCCCGACTATGTGGGGGAACTGAGCCGGATCATCCAGACTACCTTTGACCGGGGCGGCAACGTGGTGGTGCCCTGCTTCGCTGTGGGCCGCACCCAGGAAATGCTCTATTTCCTCCGGCAGATCAAGGAGGAAGGCCGGATCAAGGGACATAAGGATTTTGAGGTGTATCTGGACAGCCCTCTTGCCATGGAGGCCACCCGAATCTTTATGGAGTGCAGTGACCAGTGCTACGACGAGGAGGCGGCCGCCCTGCTGGATGCGGGGATCAACCCCATCACCTTCCCGGGGCTGCGGCTCACTGCCACCAGCGAGGAGTCCAAGCTCATCAACGGGGACGCCCGCCCCAAAGTCATCCTGTCTGCCAGCGGAATGTGCGATGCAGGGCGGATCCGCCATCACCTGAAACATAACCTCTGGCGGCCGGAATGTACCGTCCTCTTTGTAGGATATCAGGCCCACGGCACCCTGGGCCGGGCCCTGGTGGAGGGGGCTGCCCGGGTCAAGCTCTTCGGAGAATCCATCGAGGTGCGGGCCCAGATCGTCCAGCTCACCGGCATGAGCGGCCACGCCGACCAGAAGGGACTGGACCACTGGCTGGCCGGGGCGAAGGAAAAGCCCAAGTTCGTCTTTGTGAACCACGGAGAGGATCAGGTCTGCGACCAGTACACTGCCCGCCTCCAGGCCATGGGCTACCAGGCGGAGGCGCCCTACAACGGGGCCGAGTACCAGGTCACCGCCCACGGGGTGGAGTGCCTGGCCAGGGGAAATACCACCCGGATCAAGAAGAAGTCCGGCCAGGATCAGAACGGCTACCGGGATACCCCCGCCTACCTGCGTCTGGTGGAGATGGGCAAGCGGCTTATGACCGTTATCACCCACAACCGGGGCGGGGCCAACAAGGATCTGGCCAAGTTTGCAGACCAGATCGCATCCCTCTGTGATAAATGGGAACGGTAAGAAGGAGATAAGGTTGCATCCGCTGAAACATCTAAAAACCATCAACCGTCACAAGCGGCTGGTCTTTATCCATTGCTGGAAGTGTGGGCTGTACCGGCAGGCCTTCCTCCATGATCTCAGCAAATACTCCCCGGTGGAATTCTGGGCCGGAGCCAAATATTATCAGGGCGGGGTCCGCAGCCCCAACAACGCCCAGCGGGAGGCGGAGGGAGTCTCCGCCGCCTGGCTCCATCACAAGGGCCGAAACAAACATCACCTGGAATACTGGATCGATTACAGCCTGGAAAACGGGGAAATGGCCGGCATGGAGATGCCGGTGGAGTATGTGGTGGAGATGATCTGCGACCGGATCGCCGCCAGCAAAAATTACCGGGGCAAGGATTATGCCCCCGATTATCCCCTTCAGTACTACAACCGGGGAAAGGATCACTATCTTCTCCACCCCAAGACCCGGGCCCTTATGGAGGAACTGCTCCAGATGCTGGCCCGGGAAGGGGAGGACGCTCTTTTCCGGTACATCCGAACCAACGTGCTGCACAATGACAGATAATCCCAAAAGGAGGGAGGGCCCCCGGCTTGTCGGCCGGGGGC